>CALQZZ010000075.1 GCA_943350065.1 Candidatus Nomurabacteria bacterium | reverse complement strand
GTTTTAATCTTTCCATTTGGTTTTAAAATTAGACGTTCTTTTAATTTTTGCCAAGTAAAAGTTTTGTCGAGTGGTTCTGGTCCAATATTTTCTAGGTGTTTTGTATTGTGTCGTGTCTCAGTATCAAGTAATGTTATTTTTCCGAATTTTCTGACATCTGAAAAAGCAAGATAATAACCATTTGATAAAGTAAAAATTACATGAATAAAACGTCCAGTTTTTTGTTTTTGGTAAAATAAACAACCAGTCATTTTCATGTGAATGAGTATAGTACTTTTTCTCCCCCTGCCGGAGGGGGAGTGGCCAGAGGCCGAGGGGGTGGGAGCAGATAAATTAATCAAAATGTTTTTTGCACGTCGTTCTACCGACAAGATTTTTTTACCAATAACTTCTTTTTTAAAATAGATAAAATACTTTGGATTTTTTACCGCATCTTTTTGACGCTGATCTTTGCTATTTAAATCAGTCCAAACGTCCTTTATTTTGAGCCCTACAATTTCTTTTTGTAGTCCTCTAGTTGTCGTTTCTACTTCTGGTAGCTCAGGCATGCTATGATTATACTACATTTAATTTATGGCAAAATTTATCAGTACATTTTTAATAGCTTTTCTTTGTGCCACACTCGGTGTGGCACCACTTTCTGCTATCGCTAAGACTGGTGCAAGTAAGACTCAAGCTGAAGCTATAAAACCTATACGTATTTTGATAGTTCCAGGGCATGACGATGAAGTCTGGGGTGCTCAATATAAAAATATGAAAGAAGCTAGTATGACTTTGGCTTTAGGGACACAGATTTTTAATTTATTAAAAAAAGATAAAAGATTCGAAGTTTACATCACACGTAATAGTAATGGATACACAAAAGATTTTGCCGATTATTTCACGAATCATATGGATGAAATAAAATCTTTTAAACAGATAGCAAAAACACAAATGGCTGGCCAGCTGGCAGCAGGATTATTTGTTCAGAAAAAAAATACACCACATGCTTCCGTCAAAGAAATTGTGGCAGATAGACTTTATGGTTTGAATAAGTGGGCGAATGAAAATAATATCGATGCGATGATTCATATTCACTTTGATGATTATCCACGTCCTCATGCTTGGACAATAGGTGATTATAAAGGTTTTGCTATTTATATGCCTGAGTCACAATTCCCTAATGCAGCAAATAGCGCACTTCTTGCTGGTAATATTTTTGCGCAATTAGAAAAAAAATATATTACTAGTACTTATCCAGAAGAGAAAGGGGGATTGATACCAGATCAAAAACTCATTGCCCTAGGTGCCAATGATACACTTTTGCCTAGTACTCGTAGTGTCTTGGTAGAATACGGATATATTTATCAAAAAATATTCCGCAATAGCAATACTCGACATCAGGCTTATAAAACTATGGCCGACCTGACCACAAAAGGAATTACCAATTATTTCTTTCCGAAAAATTAATTATTTTCCTCCGAGGATTTTTAGAGCTTCTTTTATTTTTGCATTAGTATCGACAGCAGTGACATTTTTCAATGCATCGCGTGCTTCATTTTGAGAGTAGCCGAGAGATTTGAGAGCTTCGAGTGCGTCCATCTCTTCTTTGAGTGCCCCACCTGTCTTTTCATCTTTAAATTTGTCTCGAAGTTCAATAACAATTTTTTCTGCTGTTTTTCTACCAATACCAGAAATTTTTGTGAGATAAGAAATATCATTTGTACCGATGGCTTGGCGGAGAGTCTCAATAGAAGCGACACTCAAAATACCCAAAGCTCCTTTTGGTCCAATACCTGAGACACTGATCAGCATTTCAAAAAATTCCAATTCTTCTCTGTCGAGGAAACCATAAAGATCGAGGGCGTCTTCGCGGACGATGGTGTGAATCCAAATAAAAATATCAGCCTCATTTTTTATTTTGCTTATAGAGTCCAGTGAAACACTGACCTTATAGCCGACTCCATTTGCTTCCACAATAATGAATTTGTCTGTTTTGAGTATTGTTTTACCTTTTATGCTTCCAATCATGATTTTAGTATAACATATTTATTTTCTCCCACTTTATAAGGGGGAGTGGCTGAAGGCCGAGGGGGTCATTTGCATTTTTTCTATATTTCTGTTATGTTATACGTATATGCCAATAACAAAATCAGCTGAAAAAGCAATGCGTGGATCCCTTCGAAAGAAGGCTATTAATGACCGCCGAAAACGTGCCGTTAAAGAAGAAATTAAAAAGATATTAAAAGTTGTAAAGACTGATAAAACATCTATAGTAAAAATGCTTCCAACTGCTTTTCAAGCAATTGATAAAGCTGCTAAGAGTGGAGTTATCAAGAAAAATACTGCAGCTCGCAGAAAGTCTCGTTTAGCAAGATTAGCAAAATAAATAAAAAAAGAAGTCGAAAGACTTCTTTTTTTATTGTATAATGGACGTATGAATCATTTATTAGAATTTTATGGAACTGAATGCCCACATTGCGTGAGTATGCACGAGCTTGTGGAAAAATTAGAAAAAGAAGAGGGTATAAAAGTGGAATCAATCGAGTGTTGGCACAACGAAGAAAATGCTAAAAGATTAGAAGAGCTCGATAAAGATATGTGTGGAGGTGTACCATTTTTTTACAATACTCAAACTAAGAAGTTTATTTGTGGAGATGCCAATTATGGAATATTGAAAGCTTGGGCCAAAGGAGAACCTTTTACTCAAGACGAATAATTTTTCCTTTCAATTTATCTAAAAATAAGCTAGTATAGGCCTTATGTCAGCAGAAACTATAGTTCGATTCGATCAAGTGTTTTTTGAACACAGTATAAACAAACCAATCCTCGAAGAGGTCTCTTTTTCTATTCGTCGTGGTTCAAAATTTACTTTGATGGGCCAGAATGGTGCCGGTAAAAGTACAATCTTTTCTTTAGTCACAGGAGAGAAAAAACCAGAAGAGGGAATCATTAACGTTATGAATGGTGTGACTATAGCCTTGTCTAGGCAGGTTATTCCACGAGCTGATTTGGAACTCACAGTGAGAGAGTTTTTTGAAAAATGTTTTAATAAAAAAGT
>CALQZZ010000074.1 GCA_943350065.1 Candidatus Nomurabacteria bacterium | reverse complement strand
ATGTGCAAGAAGTTTTTACTAATGCTGAATAGCTAATCTGTTATAATAACTGTATGAAAATTTTAGGAATTGATCCGGGGTTTGAAAGATTGGGTATAGCAGTATTAGAATCCCCCTCCATCAATTCCTAAAATTTTCATATATTATTCTGCATTATTAAAAACTTCTTGCACGTCGTCGTAGTTTTCTAATTCGTTTATTATTGTTTCGAGTAAATTCGCATCCTCTTCTGAATTTATTTCAGTAAGCATATTTGGTTTCCAAACTAAACCTTCAGGTGAAAGTTCTTTTGTGAAGCTCCATGCTACAGATCCGATACCACCGAGTGCAAAGCCGTGCTTTGTCATTATATGGCGGATGTCTTGTGCTGAACGATTTTTACTGTCAGTTAAAACTTCGATAATAATTCCTACACCTGCAGGGCCGTAGGCTTCATAAGTAATAGTTTCCATTTGTGCTGATGGTTCACTCGCTTTCTTTATAGCTCTGTCTACATTGTCAGTAGGGAGTCCTTCTCTTTTTGCTTTCAATATTGCAGCCTTTAGTCCCGGTGCCTCTCTATTACCTCCGCAGTTTTTCGCTTCGGCTGTAAGTAGGCGTACCATTTTAGTAAAGATTTTATGTGTATCTTTACCATTGGCCTCCTTTTTCATTTTATTTTTTACCCATTGTGAATGACTCATATATTTATATTATTTTTCTCCCACAAATTCAAACCCCAAGTGCTCATAGGCTTTGCGGGTAGCAGTGCGTCCACGAGCTGTGCGTTCGAGGAGGCCGAGCTGGATCATATATGGTTCGATGACTTCTTCAATAGTTGCTTCTTCTTCACTCGTCGCAGCAGCGAGAGTTTTTAGTCCGACTGGTCCACCATTAAACTTTTCAATAATTATTTCAAGAATTTTTCTGTCAGCAGAGTTTAAACCTATTTCATCAACTTCTAGAAGTGCGAGGGCTTTCTTTACTGTTTCCTTATCAAATTTATTTTTATGAACTTGAGCAAAGTCACGACAGCGTTTCAAAAAGTAATTTGCAGTACGGGGAGTGAAGCGTGAACGTTTTGCAATTTCTTCCATTGCTTCCTCGTCGACTTCAATATTTAAAATTTTTGCAGAACGTAGGAGGATTTGTTTTATTTCTTCTTCACTATAAAACTCCATACGAAAAGTTCCTCCAGAGAAACGAGATCGGAGAGGGGAAGAGATGAGAGCCATACGAGTCGTCGCAGCTATGAGTGTGAATGGTGGTAGGTCGAGCTGGATAGTGCGAGCACTTGGACCCTTGCCGATAATAATGTCGAGTACGCCGGATTCCATCGCTGGGTAGAGAACTTCCTCGATCATTTTATTAAGACGATGAATCTCGTCTATAAAAATAATATCACCAGGGGCGAGGTTCGTGAGAATACTCGCCAAATCACCCACTTTTTCAATAGCAGGACCAGAAGTTATCTTCATTTGGCGTCCAGATTCTTTGGCTATTAGGTGCGCAAGGGTAGTTTTACCCAATCCTGGTGGCCCATAGAAAAGGATGTGTTCAGGAATATGTCCGCGCTCTTCAGCAGCACCTAAAAGGATTTTTAGATTATCTTTTATTACTTTTTGGCCGATATAGTCATCCCAAGTCGAAGGACGTAAGGTTTGGTCCAAGTGGCTTTCATCCTTATTTATGTTGGTTTTTTCATCTTTTGACATAATTTTTATACCTTAATTATCAATATTTGTGAATAATTTGCTTGACATTTCAATTTGAATATGCTATATTTCTACTGTTGACATGTTATCAACATACATATCCACATTATAGCATTTGCTATGAATTGTATATAGTATAATGAATTTGTTGAGGATCACACCTCAATTTTATTTTAAAAAAGAATACATGAGATTTGTTTTACAAGAAGGCATCAATCTCTAAGCAATCAGCCCCTGGTTCTATAGTTTTGCATAGGACGTTTTGGTTTCTAATTTATTATTTTCTGGAACCATCCTATAATGATCTGTTACTTTTGGAGCATAGCTCCGGAAGGATTGTTTAGAGATTAATGCTTTTTATCTCCTATTAAAAAATCACCGACTGTCGGTGATTTTTTTGTTTGACAAAATTTATACAAAAAAGTAAAGTTAAGAAAAACTTTAAAATTAAAAAAATATGTCAAAAACAAAATTTTACTTTATAAGACACGGACAAACAAATAGAAATGTCAGTGGTAAACTTCCTGATGGACTTAATGATCCATTAAACGAGAGGGGAATTCAACAAGCACTTGAAACAGTGGTAAATGTACCTTTTTCTATTAATATAATGGTTTCTTCGCCATTTTCTCGAGCAGTAGAAACAGGTAAAATTGTTTGCAATGCTTTAGGTTCTAAAATAATAATTTCAGAACCTGATCCACGACTTAGTGAAGTAAACTTTGGTGGATTAAAAGGAAAAACATGGGAAGAGGCCCAAATTCTTTATCCTGGAAATGATTTAAAAGAACAATATAGAAATCAAAATTATGATTTCAGTTCTCACGGTGGTGATTCTTATGAATCAGTAAAAGAAAGAGTTTATTCTTTTATTAAAGATATGAAAGAAAAATATCCTGGTAAAGAAATTCTTGTTGCTACTCATGCAGGTATTATTCGGTGTGTTTATAAGGCTGAAAATAATTATGTTTTCCCTGATGCCCCTACTAATGGTTCGGTACACATATTTGAATTTTAATATATTGTTCACAACAAAAAACCAAGCACAATGTGCTTGGTTTTTTTATTCCTTGCCTGCGAAGGAAAGGTGTCTTGATGTACTCATCAAGACGGAAAGGTGAATGTTCCTATTCAATTCACCCCTCAGTCATTTCATGACAGCTCCCCTTCGTAGGGGGGCAAAAATTCTAACCCAATGATATACTTTCATTATGAAAATTATATTTGATTATAATAAAGAAAAAGATATTGGATGTATTCTTAATTTCGGTAAAGGTTCTATTAATTCAAACTCATCAACAAAAACTTATAATTTGCTTGTAAGTAAATACGGAGAAAATCCTACAGAAGGTGAT
>CALQZZ010000073.1 GCA_943350065.1 Candidatus Nomurabacteria bacterium | reverse complement strand
TGGTTAAAAAAACTAATAAAAATAAGAATAAAATAGCTCGCGGTGAGCAACGTCGAACCGTATTTGTAGGCATGTCTGGTGGGGTAGATAGCTCTGTCACAGCAGCATTACTACAAGATCAAGGTTATGACGTGATAGGGGTCTTTATAAAGACTTGGCACCCGGATTTTTTAGTGTGTACAGAGGAAGATGAGCGCCGCGACGCTATGCGCGTCGCGGCGCATCTCGATATTCCATTTCTCACTTTTGATTTTGAAAAAGAATACAAAGAAGGCGTGGCGGACTATATGATTTCTGAATACAAATTAGGCCGAACCCCAAATCCTGATGTGATGTGTAATCGCGAAGTAAAATTCGGAGCTTTTCTAAAAAAAGCACTTTCTATGGGAGCTGATTTTGTGGCCACAGGACACTATGCTCAAAATAAAAATAATTCTTTATTAAAAGGTAATGATCCAATGAAAGATCAAAGTTATTTTCTTTGGACTTTAACCCCGGAACAGATTAAACATGTTATGTTTCCTGTGGGTCATTTACCGAAACCAGAAGTTCGAAAATTAGCAAAGAAATTCAAGCTTCCTGTCGCAGATAAGAAAGACAGTCAGGGGATTTGTTTTTTGGGTAATGTCGATATAAAAGATTTTTTGAAACATTACATTAAACCTAAAATTGGAAAAGTTTTAAATGAAAAAGGAGAAGAAATAGGTTATCATGACGGAGCAGTTTTTAATACGCTTGGTGAAAGACATGGTTTTACTATTACTAAAAAAGGCCCCAATGATAGTCGTTATTATATAATTGAAAAAGATATAAAAAATAATATTTTAGTTGTATCCACAAATCTCCCTCGCCTTTCAGGAGAGGGTCAGGGTGAGGTTTTTGAGTTAAAAAATATAAATTGGATATCACAAATTCCAGAAGAAGGTAAAAATTACCAAGCTCAAGTCCGCTATCATGGGGAATTTTTAAATTGTAAATTATCTAATATAAAAAATAGTACAGCTATAGTATCTTTTGAAAAAGAAGTCCTTGTCGCCCCTGGGCAATCTATCGTATTTTATGATGGAGATATTTGTTTGGGTGGAGGGATTAAAGAGTAGTTTTGGCTTATAAAATAAGGTATTTTCATACCTTGACTTTTTACGTTAAAGGGTGTATACTATTAAATAGGTAAAGAAACCGATTCCTTATATCGGCTCCTGTCGCAAGGACAGATTTTCTTTGTAAAATTAAATACATATAACTGATGACAAAAATTATCGGCGTAGATCCAGAAAAAGTTTCTGGCCTACAAAAAGATTACAGCGCGAAAGCTCATAGTGCTGTACAGAAAAAAGACGAGCAATTTTTTGATGCAATGGAAGCTTTATTAAAAGCTGACTATTCACAAAAAGCGAAATTCATCGAAGATGTGTTGGGTAAAAAATCTGGAGAAAGTTTCGTTGTTGGAAAAGTATTTCAACACAGAAACAAAGATTTAGTTCCTCAATACCACGGAGATAATTTCAAAAGTTGGATATGGGCTCCGGCTCAATCAAAAACAGTAGCTGTTGATGTATTTGGTGGTCGTGCTTTGAGAGAGTATGGATTACCAAAAAACATGAATGACACAGCTATTCAAAATGCGAACACTTCCGTGCCAATGGAAGAAGATACATTTTTGGCAATGCTTTACTTGTTGACTATCAATCCTAAACTCGGAAAGAAAATCTTGAAGTATGAATTACGCAAAGATAAGGTTTACATTTTTCATGTAAAACTTGCTTCTGGTAAGGTTGTTGCGGTGGACGTGCTCTGGCTCGGTGCTGGGTGGGGCTTCGATGCGAATGACTTCGGCTACGGTAATCCGTGGAATGAGGGCAATGTGTTTCTCTCACTCGCTACTGAAACTAAGTAGCTTGTAATTTATTAAGGGGACTGGGATTCTTAGAATCTTGGTCCCTTTTCTCTTTTTATAATACCCCATAGGCAAGGCCTATGGGGTAAGTTCAATCTACTCTATAGCTGAGATGTAAAATATCTTACTTTCTGCTATCGCTAAGAGTGGTGAGTTTTGTATAAAGTTAAATAATTTAATTTATTGTTTGTGAGTAATGTGGTTGATTTTTTGGTAAAAAAAAGGTAGTATTACTTTATGCAAAAAGGAGATTATATAACAGAAGAAAAAAGAAAAGAACTTGAAATCGAGGTAGAAGCCCTAAAAGGCCCTAAAAGAAAGGAGATTATCGATGCATTAGAGTTTGCAAAGTCACTAGGTGACCTGTCAGAAAATGCGGAATATCATCAAGCTCGTGAAGATCAAGGTAAGCTCGAAGAGCGTATCGTAAAGATTGAAGCTATATTAAAAAATTCTACAGTTGTTACAAATACTGGTGGAGATATTATTAGTGTTGGTTCTACTGTCACTGTTCAAAAAGAAAATTCAGGAGAAAATAAGACTTATACTATTGTCGGTGCCGAAGAAGCAGATATGGCAAAAGGTAAAATGTCTAATCATTCACCACTCGGTGAAGCATTGTTTGGAAAGAAAAAAGGTGAGACTATTACTTTCAAAACTCCAGCAGGAATGGTAAACTATAAAATAGTAGAAGTGAAATAGATTTTACTCCCTCTCCTTAATAAGGAGAGGGTCGGGGTGAGATGTATTTTTATGTCATCAATAAATGAAATTCGCGATACAAGAATAAAAAAATTAGAACTTTTAAAAGAAAAAGGTATTAATCCTTTTATTTCAGAATCTAAAAGAGAATTATCTCTAGCACAAGTGCTCGAGTCTTTTGATGATTTAGAAAAATCTGGAGAGCAAAAATGGATATCAGGTAGAATAATGTCTATCCGTGGTCAAGGTGCGATAGTTTTCGCGACATTGTATGACGGCTCAGCTTCTTTCCAAGCTTTAATTAAAAAAGATTCTTTTATTCAAGAAGAAAATAGTTTAGATAAGTTTGCATTGTTTGGGGAGGCAGTAGACATCGGAGATTTTATAGAAGTACAAGGAACATTTTTTATAACAAAAAGAGGTGAGAAAAGTATCGAAGTAAAAGATTGGCAAATGATGACAAAGTCT
>CALQZZ010000072.1 GCA_943350065.1 Candidatus Nomurabacteria bacterium | reverse complement strand
TGAAGTCGTTTCTGATTTCTTGGAACAAAATTTTGCAGAATATATTTCAGATACATTCACAGCAGGAATGGAAGATCAACTCGATGAAATTTCTCGTGGAGAAAGAGAATATGTAAAAACATTAAAAGATTTTTATGGGCCATTCTCCAAAGATGTAAAAGAAAAAGACAAACTCGCCAAAGCGACAAATATGGGCGAAGCTCCAGCTGATATACTCTGCCCTACTTGTGGTAGTGCGATGATCATCAAACTCGCACGCAATGGGAAATTTTATTCTTGTAGTAAATTCCCTGACTGTAAAGGTGCGCGAACTCTCGAAGGACTAGAACTCGAAGGACCAAAAGATTTAGGACGGCCATGTCCTAAATGTGGAACACCTGTCGAAGATTCAGGACTCGATAAAAATGGTAAGAAGAAAAGAAAGAGCACAAAAGTTCCAGAACTCGGACACCTCGTCCTCCGCCAAGGAAAATTTGGAGCATTCGTTTCTTGTTCTCGTTATCCAAAATGTAAATATATAGAAGAAGATGAAGAAGAGAAAAAGAAAAAAATGAGTGGCGTACAATGTCCCACTTGTAAAAAAGGAGAAATGATGGAACGCCGTGGACGATTTGGTATTTTCTATTCTTGTTCAAATTATCCTGATTGTAAAAATGCCATCAAAGCAAAACCAACTGGCAATATTTGCCCTATGTGTAATAGTTTGATGATGCTCGGCACAAAAACTATTCCAGAACGTTGCTCAAACAATAAATGTCCAAACCACAGACCAGATAAATTAGAGAAGAAATAAAATTTTAAAATAAATATATATCTGCTATACTTTCCATATGTCTACAGATATAAAAGAAATATTTGAACTCACAGGAGAATTGAAGCCCAAAGATATGGAGCTTATTGATAAAGCTTACGACTTTGCAAAAAAGGCTCACGAAGGACAAAAGAGAAATAGCGGTGAACCATATTTTGTCCATGTTTTTGAAACTGCAAAAACTCTAGCTAAACTCGGTATGGACGCTGATACTATTTCAGCCGGACTCATGCACGACGTCTTAGAAGATACAGAAATCTCAGAAGCTGAAATGGAAAAAGAATTTGGAAAAAATATTGTTTTCCTTGTTAATGGTGTTACAAAACTCGGTACACTTAAATATCGCGGACACGAAAGACATGTAGAAAGTCTTCGTAAATTCTTCGTCGCAATGGCGAATGATTTACGCGTAGTCATTATTAAATTCACCGACCGATTACATAATTTAAGTACCCTAGAACACGTAAGAGAAGACAAGCAAAAAAGAATCGCAATGGAATCAATCGAAGTATATGCTCCCCTTGCAAACCGCCTCGGTATGGGAAAACTCAAAGGTGAAATAGAAGATGCGGCTTTTCCTTATGCATATCCAAAAGAATATGCTCAGACTGAAGAAATAATAAAAGAAACAAAAAATACTTATGAAAAAAATCTTGAAGAAATAAGAACAGAACTAGAAAAAGAATTTAAAAAACAAAAAATTGAATATACGGAAATAGATTACAGAGTTAAACATAAATTTAGTTTATATAAAAAATTACTTCGTTATGATATGGATTTGAGCAAAATAAATGATATTGTCGCACTTCGTATCATCGTGAAGAACCTTGAAGATTGTTATCGTATTTTGGGTATTGTACATTCTATTTGGAAACCAGTTCCAGGAAGAATAAAAGATTATATTGCCTTACCTAAAACAAATGGCTACCGATCTTTGCACACTACTATTTTTACTGGTGACGGAGGTGTGGCGGAAGTTCAAATAAAAACAGAAGAAATGCATGCCGAAGCAGCTTATGGTATCGCAGCGCACTTTGCATACAAAGAAAGAAGTAATAAAAAAGCCAAAGATGATAAAAGTAAATTTGAATGGATTGAGCAATTAAAAGACTTGAAAGATGTCGCTGGAAATTCTGAAAAATTTATCGAGCATTTAAAAATGGATTTCTTTAATGATCGTATTTTTATTTTTACACCTATTGGTGATGTCGTAGATTTACCAGATGGTTCTAGTTCTATTGATTTTGCTTATGCTATACACTCAGACATAGGTGAACATATTTCTGCTGCAAAAATAAATGGAAAAATGTCTCCCCTTCATACACCACTCAAGAACCGCGATATCGTAGAAATAATTACAAAAGATACAGCACATCCATCTAGTAAATGGCTAGAATACACAAAGACGACAATGGCTAAAAAGCATATCAAATCTTATTTAGATAAAAATAGTTTACTCAATAAACTAAAATCTTTCGGCAGAAGTTAATGCGTTAGGTCTTGCCTAACGAAGTTTAACCAGTCAAAAATTTCTTTAAGAAAAGCTTTTTTGTCTGGAAAATAATTTGGGAAGTCTTTTAGATTTATTATTTTTAGTTGTGACCTATTCTTTCCTAAAAAATCTAAATAACTTGAATACTGATAATTACTTAAAAATTCTATTACTTTAATTTTATCTTTTATTCCTTTTTCCTTCCAATTACTTTGTATCAATTTAACTGGATTAAGGTTAATATAAGAAAATAAATATTTCATATACCTATCATTATCAACATATTCTGATTTAAATTTTCCTTCAAAAAGTCCTCCGGTTCTTTTATATTTTTTATTATAATACATAACATAAGAAGTACATATTTTTTGCATAAATTTACTAACACCACCTTCAATTTTTTCTGTGATTAGTATATGAAAATGATTCGGCATTAAACAATAGGAACCAATTGATACTAAATTATTTTTTAATTCAATTTCATAAAGATTAAGATTATTAGATCTCTTTAAATCAAATAAATTGTATTTTTGTTCTGAATTAAAAATATACAACAAAGTTATAAAATAATTATAATCTTGTTTATCATGAAAAATCTTTTGTTTACTATTACCACGATTGTATATATGATAAAATTCACCTTCTACAAACTGAACAGGTCGTATAGACATATAAATATTATATCAAAGTAAAATTGCGTTAGGCAAGACCTAACGAATTTATAATTAATTTATACTAATTTCTTTTAAAAATTTTTTTAAACTACTATAAGATTTTATTCTAATCATTTTTTTGGGTGGATATTTTACCAAAGCATCTTCTATCAACTGAGTAACTCCACCTTGTAAAATATGAACTAAACTACTAAAAGAAAAAGTATCTGGACAC
>CALQZZ010000071.1 GCA_943350065.1 Candidatus Nomurabacteria bacterium | reverse complement strand
TTCCCTGCCCCGTGAGAGCAGAGCGATTTTTCGGGGTTGACTTTGCATACGTAATATAGTATCATTTACTTAAATAAAAAACAATTTTCTTTAACTTAACACATTAACAAATGAGCAAAATAATAGAAATTGGTAGAAATCCAATTAAAAACAAAAAAGGTTATAAAAAATTAACCATAAATTCTTCTGGTGAACGAAACAGAAAAGAATTTGATATGCCAGCTTTTCATTTTCCAAACGGAAAATGGATTTATTTTAAACAAATTTCAGAAAGTTCAAAAAAACTAATTGAAACTTGGCACAAAATGTTAAAAACCGAATTGGCAATACCATTTCCATACAAATTATAAGGAACAGAAATGTTCCTTTTTTTATTTCCTCAAAACTTTTTTAAGATACCCCATAGTAGAGCAAAGCTCACTACGGGGCAGGCTTCCCTTATTTTTTCAATACTTTCTTGAGGTATTTACCCGTGTATGATTTATTATTATTCGCTACTTCTTCTGGAGTTCCTTTCGCAATCAATGTTCCCCCATTTGCTCCACCTTCGGGACCAAAGTCAAGGAGATAGTCCGCAGATTTTATGAGATCCATATTGTGCTCGATGACGACGACAGTGTTGCCTTTGTCTACTAGTCTATTTAATACATTGATAAGATTTTGCACATCATCATAGTGAAGCCCGACAGTTGGCTCGTCGAGGAGGTAAATTGTTTTTTCTAAATACGGACGGAAAAGCTCACTAGAGATTTTTACGCGTTGTGCTTCCCCACCAGAAAGCGTCGTCGCACTTTGTCCGAGCTCGACATAACCGAGTCCTACATCCATCAAAGTTCGCACACGATCAAAAACATTTGGAATATCTTCGAAGAATGTAAAAGCTTCTTCGACAGTCATTTTCAAAATTTCATAAATATTTTTATTTTTATATTTTACTTTTAGAGTTTCTTTATCAAAACGCTTTCCCATACAGACATCACAAGTGACATACACTGTCGGCAAGAAGTGCATTTCAACGGCAATTTCACCATTACCCTCACAGGCTTCACAGCGTCCTCCACCAGTCTTTGAAGACACATTGAAAGAGAAACGGTTTGATTTCCAACCACGAAAACGAGCTTCTTCAGTCTCGGCAAAGAGTTCTCGGATATAGGTAAAAGCACCTGTATAAGTGGCCAAATTCGAGCGTGGTGTGCGTCCGATAGCTGATTGGTCAATTAGTACCACACGGCTAATATATTCAGATCCTGAAAAAGATGCACAATTGTAAACTTCATTTGTACGATATTTTCTCTCGAGTCGGCCTTGTAAATTTTTATGTAAAATTTCATACATAAAAGAACTTTTACCAGAACCAGAAACACCAGTGATAGATACGAGTTTGCCGAGTGGGATTTCTGCATTCAGATTTTTTATATTAAAAACTTTTCCACCAACTATTTTTATACTTCCCTTTTCTGAAGTTCTTCTCTTCTCTGGAATTTCTATTTTTATTTCTCCGCGAAGGTATCCGAGAGTGCGAGATTTTGAAGTATTTTTGGGTGCAGATAAAAGTTTTTCTAAATCATCAGCGACGATGACATTGCCCCCGTGCACACCAGCCTTTGGACCGATGTCGATAATATAATCCGATGCATAAATAGTGTCTTCATCGTGTTCAACAACGATAATAGTATTACCAAGGTCACGCAAATCTTCGAGAGTTTTTATCAGTCTTTCATTGTCACGTTGATGGAGTCCAATTGTCGGCTCGTCTAGCACATACAAAGTTCCCACGAGTCGTGAGCCGAGCTGTGAAGCGAGGCGGATGCGTTGCGCTTCCCCACCTGAAAGTGTATTTGCACGACGATCGAGAGAAATATATTCGAGTCCGACATTGAGCAAGAATTCTATACGGGATAAAATTTCTTTCATCAAGATACCAGAAATTTCTTCTTCTTTTTTAGATAATTTTAGTGAACCAAAAAATTCAAAAGCATCTTCGGCAGAAAGTGAAATTGCTTCGATAATATTCATACGACAAGTCTTTGAGTTCCCCCTCCCATTCGCCAAGGGGAGGGTTGGGGTGGGGTGCTTTGATTCAACACCCCCTTTCATTTTCCCCCTTAGCGAAGGGGGAAAGGAATCCGCCTCTATAAAAACATGTAAAGCTTCAGGGCGAAGGCGTAAACCTTTACAGGCATCACAAGGGTCATCACCGAACATATGCTTGGTTCCGAGGCCGTGACAAGTTTCACAAGCTCCATACGGACTATTCCAAGAGAAAAGACGAGGTTCTACTTCAGGGAAAGAAAAGCCATCATTTGGACAAGAAAATTTCGCAGAATAAAAAACTGATTCAACATCATTGTATGTAATACTTACGAGCCCATCACTTTCGAGTAATGCCCTTTCCACTGCTTCAAACAAACGCATATTTTCATCTTCACTTTTATCTTTTACTTTATGGAAAGTTATTTCATCTACTAGGACATCAATGTCGTGCTTTTTTGTTTTTGCTAGATCGATTCTATCGCGAAGATTTTTTATCTCTCCATTGATACGAACTTTCGCATAACCTTTACCGAGTAAATCGTAGAGCAATTGATAGTATTCTCCTTTTCTTCCACGCACAACAGGAGCAAATATTTTAATATTTACTTCTGTCCAATTCACACCCATGACTTCTTTTTTCTTTCCACTTGCTAAAAAACTTTCAGCTTTTTCTTTGACGAAATTCATAATTTCTTCATTAGAAAGTTTTTTTATTTCTGTGCCACATTCGAGACAGTGAGGTTTACCAATACGAGAATATAAAACACGTAGGTAATCATATACCTCTGTAATAGTCGCGACAGTAGAACGCGGGTTGTTTGATCGAGATTTTTGGTCGATAGAAATAGCGGGACTCAAACCTTCTATCTCATCCACATCGGGCTTCGCCATTTGTTTCAAAAATTGTCGTGCATATGAAGAAAGTGACTCCACATATCGGCGTTGTCCTTCGGCAAAAATCGTATCAAAAGCGAGAGATGATTTCCCAGAGCCAGACATACCAGTAATACAAATCATCTTATTACGTGGCATTTCCACAGTAATATTTTTCAAGTTGTGAGTCCTAGCTCCGCGCACTATTATTCTTGTCCCGTTTGAATTTTCACTTTTCTTTATCATATAATTAAAATATTATTTACTCACTAATTTTTATAAAATCACTAAACTTAATT
>CALQZZ010000070.1 GCA_943350065.1 Candidatus Nomurabacteria bacterium | reverse complement strand
TATAAAAATCTATCAAAGTCTAATTTTTCAGTAATGGAAATATATTCACGAACAGAAAAAATAATCTCTGGACTACCAGAAACATTTTTATAAAAAAGAGCAGCCCCGACACCAGAAGATCCAATATCAAAAACTGCAACTAATTCCTTTTTTTCTTTTTTAGAAAATAGACCCATATGATAATTGTATCATACAAAAAATAAAATATGAAAAGGTTTATTCGAGTATAGCTTTTATGCGTCGGACACCTTGGGCAACGGCTTCTTCTTTTTGAATTTTAAAGTGACCAAGTTCGGATGTATTTGAAACGTGTGGTCCACCGCAGAATTCTTTTGAGAATTGGCTTCCCTTTTCGTCCTCAATAAAATAAACAGACACAGTTTCAGGATATTTTGCACCGAATTCCATTTGAGCACCGATTTTTTCAGCTTCAGCTAGTGGCATCTCACGACGAATGACATTTAAATTAGCTTTTATTTTTTCATTTACTAGATCTTCTACTTTTTTCTTTTCTTCATCTGTGAGTTTGTGATCACAAACGAAATCGATACGTAAACGCTCTTCAGTAATATTACTACCGCGTTGTTTAATATCTGGACTCACAACTTCTTGTAACGCTGCGAGTAATAAATGGTGTGCAGTATGCAATCTGACAGTTTTTTCATTATGATTTGCGAGTCCGCCCTTAAACATTCCAGCAGATGCTGTCTGTGAAAGCTTTTGGTGTTCTGCCATTTTTTTATGGAAATCTTCCAAATCAATTTTAATTCCTTTTTCTTGTGCGAGTTCCTGAGTTAGTTCAATAGGAAAACCATATGTAGTAGCTAGAATAAATGGATCAATTCCTTTTTCGAATTCTTTCATTCCGTGTTCAATTGTCTGTTTAAATTTTTCTGTTTCAGCACTAAATATTTTTGATTGTGTATCGGTATCTATATTATCAATACTATTATAAATATCTCGATATTGAGATTGAAAAAGACAAAAAGTTCTTTCTAAATCATACTCTGTTAAACCCAAATCTTTTGCTCGTATCATCGCTCGACGAATAAGCCTACGTAGAACGTAACCTTGATCTTTATTACCAGGCAATACTCCGTCAGATATAAGCATCATTGCGGTTCTAGTATGATCTAGAACTACACGAAAAAATATTTCATTGAAGTTTTTAACGTGACTTTTTAATGCAATTGATACTGTTTCAAATAAATCCGTATCGTACGCAGTCTTTTTACCTTGCATAACAGCAGTGATACGCTCTAGACCTGCGCCTGTGTCTACGTTTTTTTGTGCGAGTTTACCGATAACTTTTCCATCTTTCTTTTCATATTCCATAAAAACATCATTCCAGATTTCAATGACTGTTTCTTTTTTATTTGCTTCAGCAAAGCCTTCAGGAGTTAAATCACCCACATCTCCACTCATATCGTAAAACATTTCACTACAAGGACCACAAGGGCCATTGTCGCCAGGACTCCACCAGTTATCTTCTGCGGGTAATGCATAAATTCTATTTTCTGGAATTCCTAGGCTCATCCAAATATCTTTTGATTCTTGATCATATGGAGCATTTTCATCGCCTTCGAAAATAGTTACATATAATCGTGATACATCGAGACCGAGACCCTCTTCTTTATTAGTTAAAAATTCATAGCTCCATGAGATAGCTTCTTGTTTAAAATAACCTGCCCCGATCCCATCTTTGGCGTCGGGGTCTCCAAGTGACCAATTGCCCATCATTTCAAAAAAAGAAAAATGACGATTGTCTCCGATATCATCGAGGTCTCCGGTACGGACGCATTTTTGTACGTCAGCGATTCTTTTACCCATTGGGTGTTCTTGACCGAGAAGATATGGCACGAGGGGTTGCATTCCAGCAGTATTAAAAAGCACAGAAGGGTCATTTTCTGGCACAAGTGAAGCAGAAGGGATTATTTTGTGCCTCCTGGCTTCAAAAAACTTTAAAAATCGTGTTCGTATTTCACTTGATTGCATTCCTATAATATTAGCAGAAAAAACCAAAAATTTAAAGTTTATTTAGGATCAGTATCTAAATGAGTAATTCTCTTTATAGGTTTTTCAAAAACATTCATAAATATAAATACAAGTAATACTAGAACAGTAGCGATAATAGCAATATCAAAAAAACCCATTCCTGAAGCCATACCAATACCAGCAGCAACCCATAATCCTGAAGCAGTAGTGAGGCCTATAAGGCGCTCTTCTTTTTCACGAAAAATTATCACACCAGCACCGAGAAAACCAATACCGACGATAATTTGAGATGCCATCATCGTAGGATTGAAACCAGGAAAATTTAGATACTTCACAGCCATTTGATCAGAAATCAAGACAAACATTGCTGCACCTAGGGCCACAAGAGCATGAGTTTTCATTCCAGCTTCTTTGTGAACGATAACTCTTTCAACTCCAATAATAGTTCCTAGTAATAGTGCTACAACGAGTTTAATAATGATATCGCTATTTTGTGTAAAAAATTGTGTCATGCTACTATTATAGTATATGGAAAATAAAACACAAAGCTTTATAGGTTTCGGTTTGATATTAGGTCTCTCTATTATAATAAGTTTTGGTTTGGGATCTTATACATTTTATAAACTACGCACAGGCAACACAATCTCTGTCACTGGTTCTGCAAAAAAAGAAGTAACATCGGACAAAGTAAAATGGACTTCAAATATTACAAGACAAGCAAAAGCTAGTACTATCAAAGATGGCTATGCAAAAATAGCAGCTGACCTAGTAGAAGTAAAAAGTTTTCTTTCTACAAATGGTTTAGAGGAAAAAGATATTGTCATCTCCCCTGTCTTTATGAATGAAATTTATGATCAAAATGCTCAAGCTGAAAAGAATTACAATTTAGTTCAAAATATCGAAGTTCAATCTAGTGATATACCAAAAATCACTGAACTCGCAAAAAATACAACACTCGTAGCAAGTAAAGGAATATTATTTGCGACAAATTCTCTAGAATATTATTATTCTAGACTTGCTGATATGCGTGTGTCATTACTTCCTGATGCTATCGCTGACGCCAAGGCTCGCGCAGCAAGTATCGCTACTGCTGGAGGTAATCAAATCGGTGCGATCAAATCTGCATCATCTGGTGTCGTTCAAGTCCTATCTGCAAACTCTGTAGAAGTTTCTGATTATGGTTCATACGATACTTCTAAAATACAAAAGGAAATCATGGTGACAGTCAAAGCCAGCTTCGCAATAAATTAATACACC
>CALQZZ010000069.1 GCA_943350065.1 Candidatus Nomurabacteria bacterium | reverse complement strand
AGATCATTCAAATATATCAAAAAATGAACTTTTTGATATATTACGTGTCTATGCCAAAAATGAACCCGATTTTGCTGTTAAAGAATTAAAGACCAATATTATTGGTCTCAGTGATCAAGATGTAAAAAATAGATTAAAAAAATATGGTTTGAACGATTTGGCAAATGATAAAAAAGTTAGCCAGTTTATTAAATTTTTCAATATTTTAAAAAGTCCGATAAATTTATTACTACTTACACTTTCTATTATTTCTTTTTTTGTCGGAGATATAAAATCTTTTGTTGTCATTATATTAATGGTAGCTCTAAGTGTATTTTTAAATTTTTATCAAGAGACAAAATCAGCATTAGCTGTCGACAAATTGAAATCCATTATTCATACAAAAAGCACTGTTATTAGAAATAATAAGAAAATAGAAATTCTTTCAAAATATGTCGTGCCAGGTGATATTGTCTGTTTGTATTCTGGAACAATAATTCCAGGTGATGTTCGACTCCTTACTTCTAAAGACCTATTTATCAATCAAGCAATGCTGACAGGCGAATCCTTACCAGCCGAAAAACATGTCATTGATTCTAGTTTAAATGAAAAAAATATTATTGAATTTTGCAATCTATGTTTTTTGGGTACGAGCGTCGAGAGCGGTGTGGCTACGGCTATTGTATTGAGTACTGGTAGAAATACATATATAGGTAGTATTGCTTCAGATATTAATACTAGTGCCCATGTTTCTGATTTTACGAAAGAATTGAAACAATTTGTCCTTTTGACCTTAAAATTTATGCTTTTTATGGTACCGACAGTTTTCCTTTTAAATGGAATTTTTAAAGGTAATTATTTTGAAGCCTTTTTATTTGCCTTGGCTGTGGCAGTAGGAATGGCACCAGAAATGATTTCGACAATAGTCGCAATGAATTTATATAAAGGTGCACTAGCGATGGCCAAGAAAAAAGTAATTGTAAAACATCTAGATGCAATTGAAAATTTTGGTGTGATGGATGTACTTTGTACCGACAAGACTGGTACTCTCACTGAGGGGCGAGTTGTCTTAGAAAAATATTTAGATATCTACGGTAAAGAAAATAATGATATTTTACATTATGGGTTTTTAAATAGTTTTTTTCAGACAGGTATGACAGATATTATTGATGAGGCTATTTTAAAACACGAAGAAGCTAAAGAAAAATTAGATATACAAAATTATAAAAAAATTGATGAGATACCTTTTGATTTCAGTCGTAGAAGAATGTCGGTAATTTTGTCTGATAGTAGGACAAATAAACAAATTCTTATTTGTAAAGGGGCAGTTGAAGAAATTGTCGGTAAAAGTATGAATGTTTTAGTTGATGGAAAAGTTTCTTCATTAAGTGGTACCACTGAAGATGTGAAATTAAAAATAGAAGAAGAATTAAACAAACAAGGTTTTCGAGTTATTGCTGTGGGTTACAAAGAAGTAGATATAAATAAAAAAGTTTTTTCAATTGAAGATGAAGGTGATTTGATCTTAGTAGGGTTTTTAGCGTTTTTTGACCCACCTAAAGCTAGTGCGAAGCAGACGATAGAAGATCTAAGAGAGCTTGGTGTAGATGTAAAAATTTTGACTGGAGATAATGATATTGTGACTAGGAAAATCTGTGAGGAAGTAGGGATGCAAATCGATAAAATACTTTTAGGTAAAGATATTGAAAAATTTACAGAAGAAGAATTGGATAAGGAAATACAAGGTGTTTCCGTTTTCGCAAAGCTTTCTCCTTACGATAAGGAAAGAATAATAAAAAAGCTAAGAGCAAATGGTCATGTCGTCGGCTTTTTAGGTGACGGTATAAATGATTCTCTTTCTCTTATATCGGCAGATGTTGGTATTTCTGTCGACACTGCGGCTGATATTGCCAAAGAATCATCCGACCTTATTTTACTTGAAAAGAATTTAAATGTTTTAAAAGATGGAATAAAAGAGGGAAGAAGAATTTTTGAAAATATTATTAAATATATAAAGATGGCTGCGAGTTCGAATTTTGGTAATATGTTCAGTGTTGTCGGAGCTAGTATTTTCTTGCCATTTTTACCAATGCTACCAATACAGATTTTGGCGAATAATATGCTTTATGATTTTTCACAAACTACAATACCTACAGACAATGTCGATGAAGATAGATTGCTGAAACCATCAAAATGGGATTTTAAAAACATAAAAAGATTTATTTTATTTTTTGGTCCTATAAGTTCTTTATTTGATTATGCTACATTTTTTGTTTTACTTTATATTTTCCATGCTTGGAATAACCCCGCGCTTTTCCATACTGGCTGGTTCGTGGAATCATTACTGACTCAGACATTGATTGTCCATATTATTCGCACCAGTAAAATTCCATTTTTCCAAAGTCGTGCTAGCTTGCCGGTAATAATATCTACTTTCTCTGTAATTGTTTTTGGAATTTGGCTTGTATCTTCACCATTTGCCGAAGCTTTTCAATTTACAGCTTTGCCAGTCTTATACTATGGATTCTTATTTATGGGTGTAATTTTATATTTTATTCTGACCCAACTTATGAAAATGTATTTTATAAAAAAATACGAGTGGATATAAGTGTCTTTTTAAAGTAATTAATGACTTTTTAGTCTAATTTTGCTATTATCAATATATGGTTGAAAATAATCCAAAAAAAATTCTAATTCTTGAAGATGAAAGGTCTCTTTCTAGATCTCTTGAATTAAAACTTGTGCATGAAGGGTATGAAGTCATTATTCTTCCAAGTGGAGAGGGGTTTGAGGATCTTCTTGAAAAAAATAATCTCTCATTAATTATTTGTGATTTAATGATGCCTAAAGTTGATGGTTTTCATGTGCTTCAGGTTATTAAAGATAAGAATATAAAAATACCAGTAATTATTTTAACAAATTTGGGTCAAGCTGAAGATGAAGCAAGAGTAAAATCTTTTGGTATTTCATCTGAATTTTTTATAAAATCTGATACCTCACTATTAAAAATAGTTTCTTCTGTAAACGAAAAATTAGCTCAAGCTTAATCTTGTAAGTATTATATGTTTTTAGGTAGATTAAGCTTTTTTTCTACGATTAAATATTGGTCACTTTTGAGTGTCTCTATATTTACATCATTAGTTTGATAAAATATTTTATTTATATTTGTTATTTCAAAATTTGTTGAATAAAAGAATAGGACTATTACTGTAAGTAAAAAAAATATTACAATAATGAGATATACAATCTCATCTTTTGTAATTTTAATCTTTTCTAAAAAATTATTATATTTTATATTTTCATTTTTCATTTTAGTT
>CALQZZ010000068.1 GCA_943350065.1 Candidatus Nomurabacteria bacterium | reverse complement strand
TAAAATGTAAAAGCAATAACTTTCAATACATTACTATAATCTGTAGGAGTTGAGAAAATTTCATAATAGTCAGTAGCTCCGTTTACAAAATGAATTCCCCATTTAAAACTCCCCTCACCTATCATAGATTTTGATTGTGCTTGTTTTAAATTAAAATTTATATTTTGAGCAGTAGAATTTATTTCTACGTTTTTATTATAATTAATATAAAAACTAGAACCAATACCTGCAATTACTCCTAATATTGCAAAAACAATCAATAATTCAAGCAAAGAAAAACCTTTTTTAAAGTTTTTCCAATGAAAAACTTTTTTCATATTATACAAAATGTCCTACTAGCTGATAAATAGGAACAATGATTGAAATAGCAATTGCTCCGATCATAAAGCCCATAATAAGAAGAAGGACTGGTTCAAGAATAGACGCCAACTCTTTTAATTTATTATCTACTTCTTCGTCATAAAAGTCTGAAAACGTAATGAGTATTTCTTCTAAAGATCCAGTTTTCTCACCGACAGTAATAAGACTGATTAAAAGATTAGGAAAAAGTTTTGGAAATTTACCAAGAGCAACAGAGATAGGAATACCATTTTTAATATCTTCAATTGTCTTTTCAATAGCAATAGTATAATTATGATTATCTATAGATTCTGCAGAAATAGAAAGTGCTTCAATAACAGAAAGGCCACTACCTATCAAACTACCAAAAGTACGTGAAAATCTCACAAGAGCAATCTTTTTAATTAAGTCATCAGCTACTGGAAGATGTGAAATAATATAAAAGAAGAATTTTTTACCAATTTTTGTTGTACGAAAATAAGTAAAAAACCATATTAATAAACCAATAACAATCAAATCAGCTGTAAAACTCCAGGTAAGGATTTTGGAAACAGCAAGAAAAAACCTAGTAATCAATGGCAATTGAATATTACTCGCCACAAAAGAAGTAGCTAATTTTGGCAAAACAAATATCAACATCAAAGATACAACAATAGTAGAGGCGATCAAAAGAATTATAGGATATGTCAAAGCTGATTTGACTCTATTTCTAAGTGTATTTTCTTTTGAAAAATACACTGCTAGCTCTCCTAATTTTTTTGATAAATTTCCAGAAACTTCACCAGCTTTTATCATTCCAAAGAAAATTGGTGGAAATAAATTTTTATATTCACCAAAACTAGAAGAAAAAGACTGACCATTTATAACCATAGCCTGAGATTTTTCAAGAATTTTCTGCATCAATTTATTTTTTGTATCTTTTTTTAAAATATCAAGAGATTCCACAATAGAAAGACCGGCTTTTATTGTGGTCGCAAGATTACGTACTAAAAACATAATATCAGTAGAACCAATACTACTAAATAAATCAATTGATAAAAGTCCTTTATTTTTTACATTTTTACTTATATCTTCTATGGAAATTGGTGTCAAATAACGTTTTGATAGATATTCAACCATCTCTTCTTTTGAAGAAGCTTCATAATTCCCTTTTATAATTTCATTATTTTTATTGTATGCTTCGTATAAATATATAGACATAAAAATTATTCATTAACTACACGCATCACTTCTTCGATAGTAGTGACACCTCTTTCTACCTTGTTTAAACCATCTTTAAACATAGTAATCATTCCATTTGAAATAGCTTTTTGTCTTAATAAAGAAACTTGAATATCATCTTTTATTAATTCTCGAATATCATTGGTCATACTAAAAACTTCAAAAATTCCTATTTGTCCTGTAAAGCCTGAATTATTACAAATATTGCAACCACGTCCACGATACAAAAGAGTTGGAACATCACCAATTTCTTCATGACCAGATAATTTTATTTGTTCTTTTATTGAATTTATAATTTCATCTGTAGGTTTATAAGATTCAATACAAGAATTACAAATACGACGGACTAGTCTTTGTGCAATAATTAAATTAATAGTTGAAGCAAGTAAAAATGCTGGTGCTTTCATGTCGAGCAATCTAGGAATTGCTGAAGGTGTATCATTTGTATGCAAAGATGACAAGACTAAGTGCCCAGTAAGAGAAGCTTGAATTGCTATTTCTACTGTTTCGTTATCTCTTATCTCACCAATCATAATAATGTCAGGATTTTGACGTAGAAGAGCCCTAAGACCATTTGCAAAGGTTATACCAGCCTTTACGTTAACCTGTGTTTGATTTACCCTAGGAAATTCATATTCTACTGGATCTTCAATCGTTGTGATATTTACCAATGGTGTATTCAAAATATGCAAAATAGCATAAAGGGTCGTAGTTTTTCCATGACCTGTCGGACCAGTGACTAAAATCATTCCATGTGGCTTTTTTATTTCTTCTTCTAGAATCTTTTTTTGTTCTTCTCCAAAACCAAGGTCTTCTAATGTGAGTGGTCTAGCTGAACTTTTTAGTAGTCTCATTTCTACTTTTTCTCCATGAAATACCGGCATAATATTTACGCGGACATCTAGACTAGCACCATCTTCTAGCTCAAAACGAAAACGTCCATCTTGAGGAACTCGATGTTCATCTATTTGTAAATTTCCTAATACTTTTACTCGAGCTACAAGAATAGGAGCTATTTGAACAGGTAAACTTAAAATTTCAGACATTATTCCATCTATTCTAAATCTAATTAAAAGAGCATGTTCTAGTGGTTCAAAATGAATATCTGAAGAATTCAAGGTTATGGCTTGATTAATAATATTATCTAATATAGCAACGATAGGTACAGCAATAGCTGTCTCTGAAAGATTCTTTTGGCTTGCAATTAAAAGAGATTCTTCTATATTTTGAGAAATAATTTGCTCAAAGCCAACATTGATTTTTTGTTTATACTGTTTGAAGCCATAATGTAAATTAGAATATGTAGTAATGTATGGTTCTACCCAAGCATTAAATTTGGCACGTATATATTCTATGGTGTCATAATCGTATGGATCAAGCATGGCTAGCTTGACTATTCCCTTTTCTTTATCATAAGAAAAAAGTACTACATTTTTTGATTTTGCAAAAACTTCTGGTAACAATTCTAAAACAGAATTATTAATAATCTCTTTTTTTAGGTTGACTACTGGTACACCATAATAAGAACTCAAAGTTTCAGCTAAAAAATCTTCTGTAATTTTTTCATTACCAATTAAAATATTAGTGATAGTTTGCCCGCTTCTTTTTGATTCTTCATATGCTAAATTGAAATCATCCTCACTAATAAGACTAGATTCGAGCAAAATTGATTTTAATTTTTCTTCACTTATATGCATATTGTTTCTATTATACCATATCTATGGTGATAAATTAATTACAATAGATAAATTAATATTAATTTTGTAAATAATAG
>CALQZZ010000067.1 GCA_943350065.1 Candidatus Nomurabacteria bacterium | reverse complement strand
TATTAGATTCAAATTTTACTTCATTCACCAAAATAATTTGGGCATAAAAAAAAACCGCAAATGTTTTTGGTAAAACATTTGCGGAGTTCTAAGTTCAAAGTACTTAAAAGCACTGAGTAACTTAATGTAAAGTACTAACTTGCGGAAACAGCGGATGGATCGTCGCCATCCCAATCATTGCCAAGCCAACGGTAATTCGACTGCCACAGATCACCGAACCAGTACATACAGCGAACATACAGGCTGCCATCCGAGTCGCGGTAAATAGTTCCCCAAAAGAAAACAAATTTACCTTTCCACTCTTCAGGAATGAGATGTGGATTTGCAAGCAGATAATCCAACACACAGGCATTCAATACATTTTCTTTTTCAAGCTCCTTACGAAGTTTGTGACCTTGTATTGTTTTTCCGTCTTTTTGATTCGGAGATAGATGTAAATTAACTTTTGAAGGATTAAAAACAATTACTCCACTTTTTTTGTGAAATTCGATTTCTGCTCCAGCGAAAGGCAACGCTGGAACTGCATCAGTGTAGATTTCGTGATTGCCAATAATTTGCAAACGACAGTCGTTATTTAAAAAACGAATTACGTTTTCAATTACCATGCCATCACCACTACTCAACGAATTAATTAATTTTTGGATTTTTGTTTTGTCTAATGCACCGACTTTTTCATCGTTCATTAAAACAAGGAGTTTTCCAATAAACTCACAGAACTGACCACGAGAGGCTTTTTCCATTTTTGTTTCAATATTTAATTTTTACAAAGAAAATCTATCCTTGTGATAGGAGCCGATATAAGGAATCGGTTTCTTTACCTAAATTATAGAATACACCTTTTAAGTTAAAATGTCAAGCCAAATGAGTAAATACCCTTATTTTTCAATACTAACCTTAAAGCTCAAGGCATCTACTTTTATATCTTCCCCATTATTAGCTTCAAATTTTATTTCATTTACCAAGATAGTTTTCTTAGGGCGGAGGGGAACCCTCCGCCCTACTCGTACGAGAGCATTGTGTAGCATTTACTATGCAAAATCTAAAACAAGCAATTTCTTTATTTTGGTAAATTGTTATCTCTATTTTAGAGACCAATTTCATAACCACATATATAATAGCACAAAAAAAAATCAGCTTTTGGATTACCAAAAGCTGATTAAGCGTAAAAGATAAAAAATTAGAGAGAAAGCTCACGGGGACCATTGTCAGTATGACGATTGCCACGAAAGCCATCGCTGAGCTTGAGCTGAGTATCGTCAGAAGCCCAGCGGCCGCCCACCAAGTAACCATCGGACCAAAGCGAACTTGTACGAGTCCAACCTTTTTTATCTGCCCAATCCTTTTTTACAAATTTATAATATGCTTGAAATATGATATATTCTTCGGCATTCATAAATTGCATTTTTTCACCGATGGCGTCATCATAAGATTTACCAAGGTGTTTAGTATCAGGTTCTGCACTGTCACGCACGCAAAATGCGTATGGTGTTGTTGGTCTTTTCTGCTCTTTCGTCAAATCAATCTTTTGTGATACAGGTGACATATATTTATATGTTTCATTTACTCCAAATTTTTTCTCAATGAGTTTTAGTCGCTCATCGATAGTTAATGTTTTTGGGTTAAATAAACACATAGTAAAGTCATCTTTTTTCGGAAAAACAATTTTATCCAAGTTTATCTCTTCATTGAAAACTTCTTTGAAGAAAGAAACGAGAATTTGTTTTTCCTCTGGAATTCTTACGAGTTTCAAAAACTCGTCTGCATTTTTTTCGGCAATACTTTTTATTAAAGTTTTATCACCAATTAATCTTTGCAATTCATCTTTTCCTATTTCACCATCTTGCAAATAATGGCAGGTTGCATTCGCTATCGCAGATGCAAATTCCAGATACTGAGTACCTGTCGGATTTTTTTGAGCTGTGTCGTTCATGACTGTCTCTTTTGTTTTTTATTAAATTTATATAGAACTGTGAGCCGATTTTTGCCTTTTAAAGACAAGGGAACGGTTTCTAACCTTTTTAATATCATATACCCTTTTAGACATAAAGTCAATAGCAATAAAAAGACTATAAAATATAGGTTATTTTACTTAGATAAAGTTACTTTGAAAGAAAGATTATCTACTTTTATCACCTCACCTGAATTATTTTCAAATTTTACTTCATTTATTAGAATAGTTTTCTTGAAATCAGCTTCGAATTTTTGAATTAGAGATTTTCCTATTTCGTCAGTTTCAACAGAAAGAGAAATAATATCTGAAGGAGTGAGTCCGGCTTTTTTACGCATGTCTTGAATAGCACGAACGAGTTCACGGTAATTCCCTTCTTCTTTAAGTTCTGGAGTTATTTCTGTATTCAAGATTGTTTCTACTTCAATACTTTCATCGAAAATTACTGACTTGATATTTACTTCATCTTTAATAAGTTCAATATATTCCTCACCGAGTTTTGCTCCTTTTATTTTTAATTCAGACAATGGCTGACGCACAGGTAGGCCTGCTTTCTGACGATCCTTCAAACCTAGAGAAACAACATTACGAACTTGTCGCATTTCTTCTAACACCCCCTCCGGCTTTGCCACCTCCCCCTTAGCTAAGGGGGAGGAAGGGTGGGGGTGCGGCCATTCGCAAAGATGCACAGATTCTGGTTCATTTTCATTCCTTAATTTTCGATAAATGTCTTCACTAGCAAATGGTGCAAATGGTGCCATAAGTTTCGTTAAGTTTTTCAAAACATGATACAAAGTAATCTTTGCAATGAAAGATCCTTCTTTAATTCTTTCACGTGAACGGCGTAGATACCATGTAGATAAATCATCTATAAAATCACGAATAGCGCGCACTGGTTCGAGTGTTTTGTAGCCATCCAAATTTTCTGTAACATTTTTTGTTAATTCATTCAATCTAGCGAGAATCCAAATATCGAGTACATTTTGACTCTCTTCTGGAGTTTCATTTTCTAAATTTTTATCTCTATACAATTCATAGAAAGAAACTACGTTATATAGAAGTCCGAAAACTTGCCTATGAAGTTCCATCACAGTTCGCTCATCGAAATTCTTTGACTCCCCTGGCTGATTCACAGAATACATCCAAAGACGAATAGTGTCAGCTCCATATTTTTCAAACATAGCCCAAGGGTCTACAGCATTGCCACGAGACTTCGACATTTTGAGTCCATTTGCATCGAGAATAAGCCCGAGACAAATTACATTGTTATATGCATTACTTGGTTTGTCTGAAAGTAAATTTGAAACAGCGTGCAAAGTATAAAACCAACCACGAGTCTGATCGAGTCCTTCAGAAATAAAATCAGCTTTAGCGGGAGAGAAATTAATTTCT
>CALQZZ010000066.1 GCA_943350065.1 Candidatus Nomurabacteria bacterium | reverse complement strand
TAAATTTATGTTATAATT
Source organism: Candidatus Nomurabacteria bacterium (assembly GCA_943350065.1). Lineage (GTDB taxonomy): Bacteria > Patescibacteriota > Minisyncoccia > Phycocordibacterales > UBA9973 > UBA9973. The sequence continues at coordinate 3,581 of CALQZZ010000066.1, read as the reverse complement.
TAAATATGCAAATCAATAAAGAGCAGTTTAAGAAATTTATTTTAGAATCAGGTTTAATAAATAAAACTGATATTGAAAATGCTCAAAAGAAATCCATAGAAAATGATAATAGTCTTTCAGATATTTTATTGTCCGATGGAAAAATTTCTGAAAAAGATTTAAAGAGAACAGAGGCTTCAGTTCTAGGTATTCCTTTTGTTGATTTATCTGGTCAGAAGATTGATTATTCTGTCTTATCTCTTATTCCAGAACCAATTGCCCGCAATCACAATATTGTCACTTATAGAAAAAATGATGATACTAGTCTTGAAGTCGCTATGCTCGACGTCGACGACTTACCTGTAATAGATTTCATAAAAAAGAAATCAGGCCTTAAAATTCTACCTAGACTGACAGATACGCCATCGATCAAATTTGCTTTAGTTCAATACAAAAAGAGTCTTGAAGCTGAATTTGGAAATTTAATTAAAAAAGAAGTTTCAATTTTAAAAACTAAAGATAAGCCGGAATCTTCTGGGTCTGAAGAAGAAGATTTAAAAAAAATTGCCGAAGATTTACCTGTAGTTCGAATTGTCGATTCAATTATTTCTCACGCAATTTTGCAATTGGCCTCTGATATTCATATCGAGCCAGGGGAGCATGATTTAATCATACGTTATCGTATTGATGGAATCTTGCATGATGCGATGACCTTAGAAAAAGAAGCCGCTAGTGGTATCACGGCTCGTATTAAAGTGCTTTCAAATTTGAAGCTCGATGAAAAAAGATTACCACAAGATGGACGTTTTAAAATTGAAAATGGTGATCAAAAAACTTCTTTCCGTGTTTCTACTTTGCCGACTTTTTATGGAGAAAAGACTGTCATGCGTGTCTTGAACGAAACTTCACATGGATATACTCTCGAAGGACTCGGTTTTCATGGAGATGGACTAGAATTAATTCATAGTTCTTTAAAGCAAAAGACTGGAATGATTTTAGCCACAGGTCCGACAGGTTCCGGAAAGACGACGACTCTATATACAGTCCTTGATATGTTGAACAGACCAGAAGTAAATATTTCGACAGTCGAAGATCCGATAGAATATCAAATGCCGAGAATTAATCAAACACAAGTGAAGCCAGAAATTGGTCTTACTTTTGCCAATGGTTTGCGTACACTTCTTCGTCAGGATCCAGATATTATCATGGTCGGAGAGATTCGTGATGGTGAGACAGCAGGGCTCGCGGTGAATGCATCGCTCACTGGTCACCTTGTTCTTTCTACTATTCACACCAATAGTGCTGCAGGGGCTATTCCTAGACTTACAGATATCGGAGTGGAACCATTTTTAATTATTTCTACAGTTAAAACAATTATTTCTCAAAGACTTGTGCGTAAGCTTTCTTCTCAAGAAGGAAAATATACAATGTCTGCAGATGAAATAAAAGCACTTGGTAAAATTGTTGATTTAGAGAGAATGTTGGGCTTTTTGAAAAAAGAAAAAATCATTTCTGAAGATGCGACATGGGAAAAAATACCAATGTACAAACCAATAAAAACAGATGAATTTCCTGATGGCTACAAGGGTCGTCTAGGTATTCATGAAGTTTTGAAAGTAAGTACTGCTATCAAAGAAATGATTATCAAAGGTGCTTCGACTGATGAACTAGAATTACAAGCAAAGAAAGAGGGGATGATGACAATGCTAGAAGATGGAATATTCCAAGCTGTCACAGGATTGACGACAATAGAAGAAGTTTTACGTGTAGTTTCAGAATAGTTAGTTAGAGTCTAAAGCTCCAACTTTTAGAAAATATGATTTTTAATTACAAAGCAAAATCAAAGACTGGAGAAATATTTGAAGGGACGACAGATGCTGTCGATCGTTTTGCTGTAGCTCGAGAATTGGCCTTGCAGGGTAATATGCCTTTGTCTGTCACGACAGAATTAAATCAGAAAAAAGATGTTGTAAATGATTTGTTCCAGAAAATTTTTGGAAAAGTAAAAATGAGTGAAAAAATTATTTTTACTAGAAATCTCAGTGGAATGCTGAAAGCTGGCCTTTCTCTTTCTCGTGCAGTTTCAGTTTTGGAAAAACAAACTCAAAACCCTGCTTTTAGTTTTATTTTGAGTTCTATTCACAAAGAAATAGACAAAGGTGAATCTTTGTCTTTTGGACTAGCAAAATTCCCAAAAGTTTTTTCTAGTCTTTTTGTTTCAATGGTCAAAGCTGGAGAAGAATCTGGAAACCTTGCCGGTTCATTGATTGAGATTGGAACAAATTTGGAAAAATCAAACTCTATTACCAAAAAAGTAAAAGGCGCACTTATGTATCCAGGAGTTATTATGTCTGTGATGGTCGTCATTGGAATTTTGATGTTGATGTTTGTCGTACCGACTCTTTCAAAGACTTTCACTGAGCTCGGTGTCGATTTACCAGCTTCGACTCGTTTTATTATTAATATTGGTAATCTGTTTTCTTCACATCCATTTTATTTACTTCTAATAGTTGTCGGTATAGTGATAGGTGGATTTTTCTTCTTTAAATCAAAAGTCATGAAACCAATTTTTGATAAAATAATTCTGCATCTTCCTGCTATTGGAACTTTGGCTAAAGAATTGAACACTGCCCGTACAGCTAGGACACTTTCTTCTTTGATTAGTTCTGGTGTGCCTATTACTCGTGCGATAGAAATCACTGAAGATGTCGTTCAAAACGTTTATTATAAAAGTATTTTAATTTCAGCCAAAGAGAGTATAGAAAAAGGAGCTCCTTTTTCTGAAATATTTAAAAAACATACAGAGCTTTATCCTGTAATGGTAGGAGAGATGATGGAGGTCGGAGAAGAGACAGGTAAGCTCGCTGATATGCTACTCGAAATAGCTCTTTTTTATGAAGAAGAAATAGATAATAAAACTAAGAATCTTTCGACAATTATCGAGCCGATTTTGATGGTGATTATCGGTGCTGGTGTCGGATTCTTTGCAATCTCGATGATTTCCCCTATGTATTCCATCATGGATAATATAAAATAAAGTTATGGAAAAAGATTTTGATAATTGGAATGAAATAAAAAAGAAAACTCAAAGTAGTTCTCGTGCACCAGTAAAAGTTGGTGAGATATATTGGTGTAAACTAGGTTTGAATATAGGAGTAGAACAAGATGGTAAAGATATTGAATTTCAAAGACCTGTGTTGATTATAAAAAAGTTTTCACACGAAATTGTTTTAGTTATTCCTTTAACTACCAAAAAGCATGAAGGTGATTGGTATTTCAAACTAAATCTTTTTGAAAATAACTCATATGCTATTTTAAATCAAACAAAACCAATAGACACTAAAAGATTAATTTCTAGTATGGGACAAATTTCAGATACTGAATTGTCTAAAATTGTAGATGCATATTGCAAACTGATAAAGTCACAGTAGGCTGAAATGTTCGAAAGCCAGTCTTGCGACTGGCTTTCCACTGGGTTACCCCAACTTGTATAGGTATTATATCAGATACAATTTTTGTGTCAAATAAATATATTTTTACTTATAAAATATATTTATTTGACACAAAAATTGTATCTGATATAATACCTATACAAGTTGGGG
>CALQZZ010000065.1 GCA_943350065.1 Candidatus Nomurabacteria bacterium | reverse complement strand
TTCAAAAAAATTAGGAATTGATTTGGGTACAGCCAATACTTTGGTATTTGTACCTGGTAAAGGGATTGTCTTAAACGAGCCTTCTGTCGTAGCTGTTTCTGAACAAGACAATAAAATTCTAGCTATTGGTTTTGATGCTAAAGATATGATCGGTAAAACTCCAGATTCTATTATTGCTTATCGTCCAATGAAAGATGGTGTCATCGCAGACTATAGAGTGACTGAAGCTATGCTTCGATATTTCATAAATAAAGCAATGGGGAAATTTAATTTATTTAAACCGGATGTGATGGTCTCTGTCCCTGCTGGAGTCACTAGTACCGAACGTCGTGCTGTCGTCGAAGCTGCTATCAAAGCTGGAGCAAAAAATGCCTACGTGGTGAAAGAGCCGATTCTTGCTGCTATCGGTGCCGGAATTCCAATTTATGAATCAAAAGGTCATATGGTTGTAGATATCGGAGGAGGTACGACAGATGTCGCAGTGATTTCTCTTGGAGGAATTGTGGCTTCGACTTCTGTAAAATGTGCTGGAAATAAAATCGACCAAGCTATCGCCGACTATATAAAGAAAACTTTTAATCTTGCTATTGGAGATAGAACAGCCGAAGAAGTAAAAATAAAAATCGGAGCAGCAATAAATCTCGAAGAAGAACTGCGTGTCACTATTAAAGGACGAGACTTTATCCAAGGATTACCACGCTCTGCTCAAGTCGGTACAAACGAAATCGTCAAAGCTATCGATGGAGAATTGAAACAAATTATCAAAGCCATCAAAGATGTCTTACAGGAAACTCCACCAGAGCTGGCCTCAGATATTATTGACCACGGTATTATTATGACTGGAGGTTCTTCTATGCTTCGCAATTTACCTGATTTGGTTTACCGAAAGACAGGGGTGAAAGCTACTCTTGCTGAAGATGCACTATATTGTGTAGCGAAAGGTACAGGTATTGCTCTCGACCACTTGGACGTCTACAAGAAAACAGTGTTGAGCAAGAAATAAACGCTAGGCAAGACCTAACGATAATCGTTAGGTCTTGCCTAGCTCAGAACTATGTTAAAAAAGTACTTAAATAAAGAAAACTTACATCATGCGTATTTAATAGAAGGGAATAAGAAGGATATCTTGCCTCTACTTTTTTCTTTTTTAGAAGAGATGAATGTAGGGACTATTGCTAATCCTGATTTTTATAATATATCTGTCGATACTTTTAAAATGGAAGATGCTGAGAATTTTAAATCTTCAGCTAATCAGAAAAGTTTTTCCAATGATTTAAATACAAAAAGAATTTTCATTGTTTCTGCAAATAATTTTTTACATAATGCACAAAATACATTACTTAAGATTTTTGAAGAACCAAAAATAAATACACATTTCTTTTTAATAACTCCAGATAAAGAAGTTTTTTTACCGACCATTCTATCTAGAACTTATTTTATTTCTCTGAAATCTGAAACAGGGGATGAAATAAAAGAAGCAGACAAATTCATAAAGATGAATTTGTCTGCCCGCCTCGAATATATTAAAGAATTGGTGAAGGGGAAGGATGATGAGGAAGCACCCCTCCCCAACCCTCCCCTTGGCGAAGGTGAGGGGGTTAATACCGATTCACCACGTGCGAAAGCCTTGAAATTCCTTTCAGCTTTAGAAGTAGCTATTTCAAATACAAAAGAACCTCACCCCGACCATCTCCTTATAAAGGAGATGGAGAAAGTTATAGATCAAATTTTTAAAGTTCGTGAATACCTCCGCCAGCCAGGATCAAGCACAAAAATGCTTATGGAATCTGTAGCAATTTTGCTTTAAATAGAACGAAGATATATAATACATTTATATGCAATACAATTTTTCAAATTTTAAGAATGACTTAAAAAAAGTAGAGGAATTTTTATCAAAAGAATATACACAGTTAAATACTGGTCGTGCTTCACCACTCGTGCTCGACGGTGTGTCCGTAGAAGTTTATGGTGCTTTTCAACCAGTTAAAAATGTAGCTTCAGTAAGTATTGAAGATGTGAAAACTCTTCGTGTAGCTCCTTGGGATAAAGGACAAATCAAAGCAATTGAAAAAGCTATTACGACCGCAAATCTTGGACTCTCTGTAGCCTCTGATGATATGGGTCTTCGTGTTATTTTTCCTCAGCTCACTACTGAGACTCGTCAAAATCTTGTAAAAGTTTTAAAAGAAAGATTGGAAAATTCTCGTATTACTGTACGCAAAGAGCGTGAAAGAATTTGGGATGAAATACAAACTTTAGAAAAAGATGGCAAGATGACAGAAGATGAAAGATTTCGTGCAAAAGATGATTTGCAAAAAATAATTGATGAAGCAAATAATTCTCTCGAAGCAACTTTTGAAAAGAAACAAAAAGAAGTACTTGGGTAGAAAACTCCCTCTCCTTATTAAGGAGAGGGTCGGGGTGAGGTTCTTATGAATATTTTAATTTTTATAATTATATTGTTGGTTTTGGTTCTCGCTCATGAATGGGGGCATTTTTTCTCTGCGAAAAAGTTTGGAATTCGTGTAGATGAATTTGGTTTTGGTTTTCCGCCAAAGATTGCGAGTTTTAAAAAAAGCGAAACAGTTTATAGCTTCAATGCTTTACCTATCGGTGGTTTCGTAAAAATTTATGGAGAAAATCCAGATGAGGAGAATACGAATGGTGTAGATGCAAATAGAAGCATGGTAAACAAGCCACGTTGGCAGCAAGCTATTGTGCTCTTTGCTGGAATATTTATGAATTTTGTCTTAGCTTGGGTTCTTTTTTCTGTCGGTTTTATGTCCGGACTTCCTACTTCGACTAGTGGTGTTTCTTCAGAACAAAAATTGACCGATGTTCATTTGATGATCGTCGGTATCTCACCAAAATCTCCAGCCGAAATTGCTGGATTGAAATCGGGTGATAAAATAGTTTCTCTTGCTAGTGGTACAGATGAACTTTCAGCTGTAAATCCAGACAGTGTACGGACTTTTATACAAACACATCCGACAAATGAAATTGAAGTCGACTATCTTCGTGGAAAAAATAATACTTTTAGTTCTATAAAAGTAACTCCGACAATAAGTAAAGGAAATACAAATGCTACTATCGGTATAGCAATGGATACTATCGGCATTTTGAAATTACCTTTCTTCTCTGCTGTTTGGGAAGGGTTGAAATTTGATTGTACAGTCACAAAAGATACTGTCGTAGGATTACTCAGTCTTATAAAAAATAGCGTCGTCGGTAAGGCAAATTTCTCTGATGTATCTGGTCCTGTCGGACTTGTCGGTGCAGTAGGAGATGCATACAAAGGTTTCGGTTTCGCATATCTTATTTCTTTCGCTGCAATGATCTCTGTGAATCTTGCCGTCATCAATCTCTTTCCATTTCCAGCTCTCGATGGTGGAAGACTTCTTTTCCTTCTCGTAGAAAAAATCAAAGGTTCACGTATCAATCCAAAGTTTGCAAATTATGCCAATCTCATCGGTTTCGGCCTCCTTATGTTACTTATGCTCGTGGTGACTTATCACGATATTGTAAAGCTTTTCTAGTTTTTAACCCTTATTCTGTAAGCGTTTATACCTATCGACAAATAGGTATGTTATATGCTATACAGTACATAAGTCCGATTAGCCTTGTTCTTGGTTATAAAGTCCCCAAAT
>CALQZZ010000064.1 GCA_943350065.1 Candidatus Nomurabacteria bacterium | reverse complement strand
AGAGCTACTAATAGCAACATTCATGTTGAGACCCAACATGACTCATGACGAAGCAGAAAGACTTGCTGTCGCTGAAATAAAAGATATTTATTCAGAATAATTTATTCAAAATGTAATTCTAGGTGCTTTTTGGAAAGCATGTTTTTTAGGAGAGGGTGGTGAATTAGGTCTGGGTCGGTAGCGATTAGATTGGTTGCTTCGAGGCGGGCGGCTTCAACCATTTTAATATTTTTTATTGCTTCCATGCCGAGGTCAGTGATGCCCCATTGTTTCGCACCTCCTAATTCACCTGCACCACGAAGTGTGAGGTCGAGTTCAGAAAGTTCAAAACCATTTTTGGCAGTTTTTAAAGCATTTAGTCTATGCATAGTTTTTTCAGATTTTGCTTCAGCAAAGACATAGCAAAAAGCTTGATGATTGCTACGGATAACGCGTCCACGGAGCTGGTGTAGTTGTGCGAGTCCAAATCTTTCTGCACCTTCGATAATTATTATTGTAGCATTCGGCACATTCACACCGACTTCGATCACAGAAGTCGCGACGAGTATGTCGACAGTACCGAGAGTGAATCGCTCCATAACTTTTTCCTTTTTTTCTTTCGTCATTTTGCTGTGGAGAACATCTATTTCACAGTCTTGGAAAACTTCTTTTTTCAAACGTTTTGCTTCAGCTGTTGTAGACTTCACATTTAAGGCTAATTCTTTTTCAGGATCTGGTTCATCGATACGAGGGCAGATGACATAGAGCTGTCTGCCTTTAGCTATTTCTTCCTTTATTTTTTTATAAGTATCTTCTCTTTTGTCTGGAGTAATTATTTCTGTAATCACTGGTTTTCTACCGGCTGGCATTTCATCGAGCAAACTTAAATCAAGGTCACCATAAATAGTGAGCGCAAGAGTGCGGGGAATCGGTGTCGCTGTCATTGAAAGTAGATGAGGGGCGAAGCCGTCTTTGCGAACAAGATTTCTTCTTTGATTGGTTCCGAAACGGTGTTGCTCGTCGATGATAGTAAGTGCGAGATTTTTAAATTTCACCGATTTTGAAATGAGTGCGTGAGTGCCGATAAGTATTGGAATTTCACCATTAGCAGTCCATTTCAAAAGTTGAGCTCTGGAAATATTTGTCCATCCGTCAGGGCTGACTTTGGATGGAAATTTGCGACAGGTCTTGCCTGTAAGTAGTGCTACATTTATTGGTAAGTGTTTAAAATATTTTATAAATGATTCAAAATGTTGAGTCGCTAAAATTTCTGTCGGTGCCATATAGGCGACTTGTAAATTTCCGAATGTTTGAGGCTTGCCCTGAGCGGAGTCGAAGGGTCTTTGAGTAGCTGTGGCATATGTTATTGTTGCTGCCACCGCAGTTTTTCCACTTCCGACGTCACCTTCAAGAAGGCGAGACATTGGGTGGTCCGCTTTAATATCAGTGAGAATTGTATTAATAGCATCGACTTGTCCTTGAGTAGCTTGAAAAGGGAAACGTTCCAAGAATTCTTGCACCTTAGCTTCATCAGGATTAACACAAAATGATTTATTGTTTTTATATTCTCTGCGGTCTTGTTGTCTTTGTAATTGGATGAAAAAAACTTCTTCAAAAGCAAAACGCTTCCTAGCGGAAAGGGAATCGTGTTCGTTTTGCGGTGTATGAATCCAAATGAGTGCTGTTTTTAAACTCGGTAAATGATATTTATCTAAAATTTCTTTTGGGATATAGTCGAAAAAACTATCTAATACACCACTATTAAATATTTTTTGTATTGTATGATAAATCCATTTGGAAGTTATGCCTCTAGTTTCTCTGTATACAGGATATGAAAGTCCTACTCCCTCTCCTTTATAAGGAGAGGGTTGGGGTGAGGTGGATTTTTCAGGGGGTGAATTCTTAAATAAACTCTCATGTTTATCTATAGGAAGGCTTCCAATTTTTTCAAATTCTGGGTTGGTAAGATATAAACCACTTTTACTTTCTGTCACTTTTCCGGTGAGTTTAATATTTTCTCCTTCGTGAATCATTTTTGCAAGATAAGCTTGGTGAAACCAAATTATTTTTATTTTTCCTGAAAGGTCTTCGATGTAAGCTTCGCCCATAGGAATCTTTGAACGGAAACCTTTTTTTGTTTTTAGATTTGTTACTTTTCCATACACTGTGGCTGTTTCATCAGCTACTAACTCATCAATTTGTTTTATTTGAGAAATATCTGAGTAACGAACAGGGAAGTAGAATAGTAGGTCGGCAACAGAAAAAAGCCCGAGCTTGTGAAGGGCTTTTTTCTGATTGATATCGAGGCGTGAAATGTCCTCAAGTTTGTCACCTATATTCATAGGGTTTATTAGTTACCGATTAAATCTTTAACTTTCTTGGTGAGTTCATCAAGAGTAAAATTGGACTTTACCATAAATTCACTAATACCGAGCTTTTGAGCACGAGCAATATCTTTTTCTTCTGAAAGGTTTGAGAAAACTATTACAGGCACTGTGAGCATTGCTTTATTTTCACGAATTTTCTCTAGAATCATAAAGCCGTCGACTTCAGGAAGAAGAAGGTCTAATAAGATTAAATCAATTTTTTCTCCACCGTCAATGATCTTAAAGGCTTCTTTGCTGTTTACAGCTGTGACTAGTTCATAGCCATCCTTTTTAAGCTTGGTTGCTTCTAAACCTTGAAGGAATAAATCGTCTTCTATTATAAGTATTTTTTTAGCCATATGTATATTTTACTCTGATATATTTTTTTTGCAAATCTTAGCTTTTCCAGACCGGTACAGTAAATAAAAACGTCGCCCCTTGGCCTTCCAGTGATTCAAACCAAACTTTACCACCATGAGTCTCTATTATTTTCTTTGAAGTATAAAGTCCAATACCAGAACCCATAGCTTCTTTCTTCTGAGCCTTATCTGTACGATAAAATTTCTCAAATATTTTTCCTTTACTGTCTTCAGAAATACCAATACCAGAATCTTTTACTGAAACTTCAACAAAATCATCCTCATTTGCTTTTATTGAAACAAAAATCTTTCCATGGTAATTGCTATATTTGATAGCATTTTCAATTAAATTTTGAAGCACAACACGAATTTTTTCTTTATCAGCTTTTACATGCGGAATTGTATTAATTGGTTTTAAGAAAATTAATTCAATACCACGAGCAGCTGACTCTCCAGAAAAATCAAAAATTGTATTTTCTATAGTATCTATTAAATTTGTGTTTTCAAAAATATATTCTTTTTCTACGACATCTTCTGACTTATTGATTAATAAGATTTCACTGACTAAACCAATAGATCTTTCATTACCTTCATAAGCTCTTCGCAAAAGAGTCTCTTGTTCAGAAGTTAATTTGCCGAGATCACCATCGAGAAACATTTTAATAATCCATTTGAGAGCAGCAAGGGATGTACGTATTTGGTGCGCCCCAATAGAAACTATTTCTGATTTTACAGCATTTAGCTTTATAAGTCTCTCATTTTCTTCAAGTAATTTTTGAATGTCTTCTGTCATATAAATATTTTAGCACAAGATTTGTCTATTAGATATTCTTTAAGAGAAGTATTATAATATAGCCTATGAATAAAAAAGTCTTTATAACAAGGAAAATTCCAGACCTCGGAATTACAATGTTAAAAAATAAGGGTTATGAGGTAGATGTTTATCTAAAGAATAAAATAATGTCT
>CALQZZ010000063.1 GCA_943350065.1 Candidatus Nomurabacteria bacterium | reverse complement strand
TGTTGTTTCTTTTTTCATATAATTATACAAATTCTATTTGCGCCATTTCTGTCGCATCAGATTTTCTGACTCCTAATTTTAAAATTCTTGTATATCCACCTTTTTTGTCAGCATATCTAGGGGCAATAACATCAAAAAGTTTTTTAACTTCCTTGCTTCTGTTTGTAAGCTTAGAAATTACTGTACGGCGTGAAGCCAAATCTCCTTTCTTTGCTAATGTGACAAGCTTTTCAACAAAAGGACGTAATGCTTTTGCTTTTGGTAAAGTAGTCTTCATTTTTTCACGGACGATCAAATTTAATGCTAAAGAATGCATCAATGCATGACGTTGTGTTTTTTCTCTTCCGAATTTTTTTGTTGAATTTGAATGTCTCATATAATTTGCTGAATTTTATTTGTAATCTTTAATCTTTCAGATTTAAGCCGTATTTACTTAAAACTTTTTTGATTTCAGTAATACCTTTTTCACCCATACCTTCTATTTCTAATAAATCTTCTTTTCTCTTGCGTGCAAGACCACCCAATGTGCGAACGTTTGCATTTGTAAGAGCATTCAAAGTACGAGTAGAAAGGTCTAGACTATCTGTACGTGTCTTCAAGACATCTGTCATATCTTTTTCATCTTCTGTATTTTCAACTTTTTCTTCTATAGCTTTTGAAGATTTCTTTTCTACCTTTTCTACTATTTCTTCTTCTGGATCTTTGAAATCTACGATAGCTTTTAATTGCTCAATCATTATTTCGATTGAACGAGTAAGAGCTTCACGAGGAGTCAATGTTCCATTTGTCTCAATAGCAATACGTAGACGGTTGTGGTTTGTCTTGTCTCCGACACGCATATTTTCTACATCGTATGAAATACGACGAATAGGTGTAAAAATAGCATCGACAGCAATAGTGCCGATTTCAACTTTATCTTTTTGAATGACTTCTTTAGCGACAAAACCTAAACCTTTTTCAATATGGAGTTCAATATTTAAATTAATTTTACCTGTAACTTCACAGATAAATTGTTCTGGGTTTAAAATTTCTACTTGTCCAGTAGTAGTGACATCAGCTCCTGTGACTGATTTTGGTCCTTTTACAGAAAGAGTGACAGTTTGAGCTTCATCAGAGTTTAACTTAAAACGAAGTTTCTTTAAGTTTAAAATCATAACAATGACATCTTCTTTGACTCCTTCTAATGTAGAAAATTCATGACTAACACCATCAATTTTGATAGATGTTACAGCTGCACCAGGAAGAGATGAAAGAATTATTCTTCGTAGAGAATTACCAAGGGTATGTCCATAACCAGGATAAAAGCCATCTATTTCATAGATTCCTTTGTTGTTTTCTTCTGAAACAACTCTTGGTTTGGAAGGTAAAATTATATTATAGTCAATCATATTTTTTATATCTTGATCCCGTTTATCGGGATAAAATTATTATTATTATTTTTAAAATGTTAAACCTATCTTTAAAACTAAATTAAACGATTATTGATTAACGACTGTAAAATTCGAGAACGGCATTAAGGTCAAGGAAAGTCTCAATATTTTTTGGTTTATCCTTGATCGACCCTTCACCTTTTTCTACGTTAAATCCGAGCCAGACTGGAGCATTGTATTCTTTTAATTTTTCCGCTAAATTACTGAAAAGTGCACTACCACGACTACCTTCACGGATTGTGATAACATCACCTGCTTTGATTTCAAAAGATGGAACTGTAGTTCGAGTACCGTTTACGACAAAGTGACCATGAGATACCATTTGGCGAGCCAAACGACGAGTGTGAGCAAGACCCATTCTGTAGACGATATTATCAAGACGAGTTTCTAGTCTTTCAAAAAGCTTATCTGCAGCACCGGCACCTTTAGCTTTCATTGCATCTCCAACGTAATTAGAAAGCTGTCTTTCTGTAATACCATAAGAGAAACGAACCTTTTGTTTTTCTACTAGAGCTTTTCCATATTCAGATAATGCTTTTGGACGAGCGCCTTTTTTTAACTTACCAGAGTTAGCTGAAAATTTTGGAGTTTGACATTTGTCATATACTCCTGGGCCTAGTCTTCTACAAATTTTGAATTTTGGTTTTGATATCATAATATTTTAAAAATTAACTTTATACTCTTCGTGGCTTCTTTGCTTTTGGACCATTGTGTGGAACTGGTGTTGAATCTTTGATTGATGTTATTTCAATACCATGTGCCATAAATGCACGAATAGCTGGTTCACGTCCAGATCCTACACCTTTAACAACAACATCAGCTTCTTTGATACCAAGTGTTTGTGCTTTATCTCCGACAACATCTCCAGCTTTTGAAGCAGCGAATGGTGTACCCTTTTTTGCACCTTTGAAACCTAAAGCTCCAGTAGATGACCAAAAGATTACGTTTCCATTTTTATCTGTAAAGGCTACTTTAGTATTATTAAAAGTAGCTTCAACACATAAAATACCAGAAGTTAATTTCTTCTTTGGTACTCTAGAAGAAGCAACTTTTACTTCAGCTGTTTTTTCTACTTTTTCTTCTGTTGTTTTTGTTGTTTTAGGCATTATATATTTTTATGTTTTACTTTCTTTTCTTCTTCCTGAGGCCATTGTCTTTCTGACATTACCTCGAACTGTTCTAGAATTTGTCTTTGTTCTTTGTCCACGGACTGGAAGTCTTTTTGTGTGACGACTTCCTCGGTAACTTTTAATATCTTTCAATCTTTTTATATTTGCAGAAACTTCTCTTTTTAGGTTACCTTCGATTGTCATCGCTTCGATGATCGCACGGATTTTGTTTTCATCTTCTGGGGACAAATCTTTAGCTTTTGTACCAGCATCGATTTTGACTTGTTTCAAAATTCTGCGAGCCATTGGAATACCAATACCATAAAGGCATGTTAAACCTATTTCTAATCTTTTTTCGTTTGGAACTGTTATACCGAGTATTCTCATATAATTATTGTTTTTGTTTATGCTTAGGGTTAGTACAAATAACTCGTAGATGTCTTTGACGTCTTACGATTTTACAATTATCACAAATTTTTTGAACTGCTGATTTTATTTTCATATATTTTAAAAAAGACAAAAATAAAGATAAATTAAAGCAAAAAAGCTTTATTTATTAGTCTTTATCTATAATCTTTAGTTGTAAGATTTAGTATACACTATTAAAAAAAAATTACAACCTTTTTACTATTCTGCCTTTTCCTCCATAGGGATCCAAGACAACTTCGACAGAATCTCCTATCAAAACCTTGATTCTGTTCATCCTCATTTTTCCTCCAAGGTAAGCTAGAATTTCTTTACCGTCTTCCATCATAACTCTAAAAAGAGTACTAGGTAAGGCCTCGGTTACTTGGCCTCTGGCTGTTAAAATTTTATCATTTTTGGAATCACTCATTGGATATATAAGAATTCTAACAAAATTAAATAATAAAGTCAAAACACTTTATGTTAATAACCTTATTTTTAAAGTTTATTCTTGAGGATAGTTTACTATTATTTTTATATTTTTAGTTTTATCAGGAAAAGAAGACTTCCAAGCTGGACGAAGTACAAGGTCAGCCGAGGTAATATTAGAATATCCTGAAAGGACATTGTTGAAATCTTTTTTATTTACATTAATTAAATCAGCGGTTAATTTATCTGTATCTACTTTCCAAACAATCTTTGGTTTACCATTCAAATTAAAGGTAATACTTTTTGTATCTGCAAAAGAGCTA
>CALQZZ010000062.1 GCA_943350065.1 Candidatus Nomurabacteria bacterium | reverse complement strand
CACTAGGAGGTCTTTCCGACAAAATTGGTGAGAAAAAAATACTCATTATTGGTTTTATTGTAACTACAATATTTACTCTTTTGATTCCATTTATATCGAGCACAAGCTGGATTATTTGGGCATTTATATTATTCTGTACACGTATCGGAGCAGCTACAATAGAAATAATGTCTGAAATATATTTTTTCAAAATTGTTTCAGTAGAAAAATCAGATGAAATAAGCTTCTTTAGAAATACTCTTCCAATTTCATATATTTTGGGACCATTAATTGCTGTTCCTGTATTATTACTAGTTCCATCATTTGAATTTCTTTTCTTTGTCTTGGGTGCAATAATGCTTCTAGGAATACTTTTAACATCTAGATTAAAAGACATAAAATAAAAACCTCATAAATTATGAGGTTTTTATTTTATAGTTTTTATTTTAATTTTTCTTCACCATCATCAAGAATATTAAATTTCTTTAATATTTCTTTACCATCCTTAGCCAGACCACCCATTACAGATGGTTCTTTTTGAGCATGTTTGGCGACAGTATTAATGAAAGCAAACATTACTCCAAGTCCAACAAAGATATAAACCATTGTAAATATTTTACTGACAGGACTATGAGGGATCATATCATCACCACCATAACCGACAGTAGTCAAAGTCGTAACACTAAAAAATAATGAATCCAAATAAGACCATCCTTCAATGGTATGGTAGACGATTGCACCTCCGAATAAAATAACAGCCACAATAAAAATCAAACCTTTAAACTCTGGTTCTTTCCAGGAAGATTTTAATGCTCTACCAAAACGTATAAAGATTAAGAAAAATGAAGCCATTGTTTAAAATTATAAAAAAGCAATAATAATTAATAATGCACCTAGGAGTGCCATGTTTTTTGTAAAACTCATTTGTTCAGACATTTTACTTGCAGGATCAGTTATTTTCCAAAAAGCATGCATTTGGATTGTGACAAAAGTTAAAAATATTGCCAATAAAGCGATAGAAACTTTTAAATAAACCCACAATAAAATACCAAAACCTCCCAATAAAAGCATCACTCCAGTCAATAAAACTGCTAAATGAGCAAGTGGTACATTTTTTGATTTTGCATAATTAGTCAGCATTTCTGATTTAGAAAAATGATTATAAGCACTCATCAAAAAATAACCTCCCAAAAGAACTCTTCCTAATAAAAATAATATCATCATAAATAATTGGTTAAAATCTTGTAATATAGCTATTATAACATAAATACACCCTTAGGCCGACTCACCAGCCACGAATCCTGTCGTCCAGCAAAGCTGTAAAGGATAACCCCCTGAACGTTTATTTATATGAAGTAAATCTCCTGTTATGAATAAATTATTAATTTTTAATGACTGCATCGTCTTTGTATCAATTTCTTTTAAATCTACCCCACCATCAGCCACCACAGCTCGGTCATAACCCATCAATTCAGTAATAGTCACTGGTAAGGCTTTTAATAAATCTACAATTATTTTTCTTTCTTCTTTTGTAATACTATGAACTTTTGTTTCAAAATTTATTTGGGGTAACAAAGTCATAACTCCAGGAGACATACCTTCTGGAACAATTTCTTTAAAAATGTTTTTTAAAGATTTATTTTTATTTTCATCAAAAGTTTTAATTATTTTTTTTTCTAGTGCTCCGTGATCTGTATCAGGATAAGTATCGATAAGTGCAGTCACTATACCTTCATGTAGTAGCTCACTGACCTCACTCGAACTATTCAATATTAAAGGACCCGAAAGACCAAAGTGTGTAAATAATATTTTACCTATCTTTTTAAATTTTTTTACTCCATCTAAATAAAAAGTAATTTTCATAAAAGATAAAGAAATACCTGAAAGCATTTTTATCCACTCTTCTTCGACAGCCAATGGTACGATTGTTGGTGTTGGTTTTTTGACAGTATGACCTAGGTCAGCTAACCACTTGAAACCGTCCCCTGTAGAGCCCGTCTCAGGGTGCGAGAGGCCTCCTGTAGCGAGAATATATGAGTTTGCGGTATATGTGCCATCTTTGGTTTCTAGGCCCGTAATATGACCTTTTTCGTGTAATATTTTTTTAACTCCACAATTCGTTTTAATTTTTACACCATTTGAAATTATAAATTTATTTAAAATATTAAAGACGTCTAATGCTTTTTCAGTCTTAGGAAAAGCTCTTTTTCTAGCTTGCACAACTAAAGGCAAACCTTTTGATTCAAAAAATTCAAAAGTGTCTTTTGCACTAAATTTTGAAAAAGCTGAGTTTAAAAACTTTCCTCCATCTCCATAGATTTTTAAAAATTCTCGAACATTAAATTCAGCATTAGTAACATTGCATCGCCCCCCACCAGTAATTTTTAATTTTTCTCCGAGGTTTTTATTTTTTTCTAAAATTAAAACTTTCTTACCTTTTTGCCCAGCTACACCCGCAGCCATCATCCCTGACGCTCCACCACCAATCACTATCACATCAAAATGTTCTGTATTGAGTTTCACTTTTTTATTGAGCTATATGCTTCTGGCGGAAATGCACGACAAGGCAAAGAGTTATCAATGCAAAAAAGACAGTTAAGGCGAGCATTGGAATTGAAATATAGTTATGAAATTCACTCACGAGTTGTTGATAGCAAGATACACCACTAGAATCACAAGGAGTATTTCCTTTTTCACCAAAATAATATCCTAGATTTTGATAAATAGAAAAAAGAAAACCTACAACAAGTAATGGTAAAGAATAACGTAATACCTTCTTATCTTTATCCCAAAGAGCAATAGCAAACATTAAAACTAATGGGTAAGTAAAGATCCTCTGCCACCAACAAAGATAACATGGAGCAAAATTTATCACCTCAGAATAAACGAGAGAGAAAACCATCGCAAATAGCGATACAATAAATCCGATAATTAAAAAATGCTTATCAAGAAAATTTAAGATTGGATGTTTTTTATTTCCAAAAAATAATATTCCCAATGTCGCAACAGAAAAAATCTGAAGCAAAATAGCACCAAAACCTAAAAACATATTAAGATAATGTACTGTATCTGGATTCATATTATTTATTTTGGTAAAACACAAGAAGTTTTAGTTGCTAATTCTTCAAGTGTTGATTGATTTAATCTAGAACCATCTTTGAATTCCCATGTAGGATATCCTTCAATTTTTTTATCTTTACAGTTTTGTGTTTGACCTGAAGCATCTGGTAAAGAACATTCTACATAATTAAGTAATTTTACAGAATCACCAAAAAGTTCTTTTTGAGCTTTACAATGAGGACACCAAAAAGCACCATAAAAAGTGGCACCTTGATCTTTCAGACATTGAGCAAAAGTATCAAATTTGCCTGGAATAGATGGCGTTGAACTAGCTTTAGATTGAATCATAAAACCAGCAATAGAACCGACTATTAATAAGCCAATAATAGAAAAGAAGACCTTCATATTTGTTGTATTTTGCATAATATAAATATAACATATCTATATTATCTAGCTAGTATTTAGCTATAGATTGTTCCCATTGTATTAATATTCTCTTTTTTATCAGGAATAGTATCATATCTAGCTTTGTCTAAAATACTACTATAAGCATTAAAAAAATTTCTTTCAAATTCATTAGCTTTTATAGAACCTAAACGATCATTTATAAATAACTCTTTTGATAAATGATCGTTTAGGTTCTATAAAAGCTAATGAATTTGAAAGAAATTTTTTTAATGCTTATAGTAGTATT
>CALQZZ010000061.1 GCA_943350065.1 Candidatus Nomurabacteria bacterium | reverse complement strand
TTCGAGCAGAATCCCAATGATTAAAAAAGGACTCGGTTTTGCGAAAACTATCAGTTGCGAGAGAAAGGATTTCGCAAAACCTCGGCTATATTCAAAACCCTTTGGCAAAGGTATTTTCCCCTGCAGGAGGGTGCGGGAGGAATGCAGGGGATGTCTATGTTGTATTATATTATAACATTGTGATATAATGCAACTAAAGTTATACTGTGGATTATGAAGAATGAGTCAGTAAAACTTGGAAAAAATCTTAAAAAGATTAGAACCGAGAAAGGTATTTCTCAAGGTGATATAGCTCGTTTTCTTGATGTTAGCCGAGGATATATTAGCAACATCGAAAATGGAAAGGCAAACCCAACTCTTTCAACAATTGCTAAGTTGGCGAAATCTATTAAAACAGAAATTGATAGTTTAATTAAATAATATGTATATAGGAATTGATTTTAATACAAAAACAATGAGGGCAACAGTTCTTAATAAAGACACCGCTATTGGTGCTGAAAATTTTTTTGAAATCAGAAATATGCTTGCTTTTGCAAATAATGAAATGTTTATTGGAGAAGAAGCACTATCTCGATTTTTAACTGAAAAAAAAGCTTCAATATATAATCTTGATCAGATCGTTGATTTTAATGGACTGATTATTAATAAAAAGCAGGTCAGTGTGGCTAAATGTTTATCAATATTGTTTGATAATCTTCTAGAAAAAATTGATACAAACATAGATAAAAGTAAGATTGATTATATTTGTATTTCAATTCCCTACGATAAGTTTTCTTTTTGGAAAGATTCAATTCACAAAGCCTTTTCTTTGATAGATATTAAAAAAATAAGAGTCATGTCTCAACCAGCAGCTTTTTTCTCTCAATCAGATATTGATTATTTTCATAGAAACATAATTAAAAGAAATATCGAGAAAAAAGATAATATTTTAATCAACGAATGGAAGAGAGAATACGAAATAGAATCAAGTTATCTATTTATTTCTATCTCAAAACAAAATTCTAATATCTCTTTAGTAAATTACTTAGAAAGTATTCTAGACATTATTGGTACTCAATATACCGATGTATTTTCTGAAAATTATATCAATGATTTAACATTAAAATATTTTTTGTCAGAAATAAACAATAATTTTAGTGATTGCAATACTGAAGATAAAAAAATAATTTTTCGGATTAAACAAGCTATTGACGAACTTTTTGAAATGTCCGCCAATCAACACTATCAATTAAGTTTGCCGTATGTATTATTTAAGGATGGTTCATATAAAACAATTGAGATAGATATAGCTATAGTTAATCTTCACAAGTTTTTAGAAGAAGCATTAAAAAAACTTCTTAATGTGATTGAGGTGCTGGCACATAATGTACAAATTTCTCACAAAAAAAGTATTTACCAAAATATAATTTTGATCGGATCTCCTTTTATTGAAAACTACTTGAATGAAAAATTAAAAGAAACTTTCAGTGAATCTCAAATAATATGTGGAAGTCAGAAATCACTAGCAATTGGGGCGTTAGATTGGTGTAAAATATTAACAGGAGAAAGAACAGATTTTCTCGCGTTAGAAGTGATGCCTTTTTCACTTGTTGGAAGATTACAACAAGGTAAATTTATAGAATTTTTAAGTAAAGACACTACGATTCCTTCTTACAAGGAACACAATTTCATTCTTGATAAGCGATTAAAGTTTGCAGAAATTCACTTGGGATCAAAAGAAGGTGAGAATATTCAAAACCTTAATGTGTGGAGAATTGAAGTTAATGGAGAGCAGTCATTTAAGATTGCCGTATCAATAGATTTTAATGGAATTAAATTAGAAGCATTTTCAAAAAATGGAGTTAAGCTTTCGGTAAAACAAAGTGATACTTTTTCATTTAATGGAATTGGTTTTGAAGTTGGTATAAAAGGTAAAAATCTTCGCGAATATATCTTGAATCAATTTAATTATTTAGATGCGGTAATTAAGTCAGAAGAATTAACGATTATAGATCCTACAGATCAGTTTTATTCTTGGTTAAGTTGGGGTAGATCAGAAAAGGCACTGAATTATTTGGGAGAAAAGTTAAAATTAAAAAATCTTCCAGATATAGAATTATCAAGCTCAGAAATATTTGCGGAAAGAGGTGTTGCGGGATTTCTAAAAGATAAAAAAATTAGTATTTCAAAAAGATTCAAAGATGATCCTCATGGATTTGGTTATGTGCTCGCACACGAACTAGCTCACTATATTCTTATACATGAAGAAGGGATATTACTTGATGATGAACAGGAGAACGAAATTCTCACTGAAATTTTTGTTGTTTATAAAGGCATGGGTAAATTATTCTTAAATGGTTTTGAAACAAAAGGAGCAAGCGAATTTACTGATAGTCGCGGTTATTTAGACAAAGAAATCATAAAGTATATTCACGAAATTTATTTTGAAAAATTTAATATTGATCGTAATGAGTATCAAAAACTATTAACGAAGGATGGGCAAAAGATGCTTGAATAATTTCTTATGAAAGAAAAGTCTAAGAAAAAATTTTCTCATGTTCAAGTTAAGGATTTAAAACAAGTTCTTAAAGATATGGAACCTTATATAAAAAGTGTGCAAGCTCTTATTACAGGTAGACCTATCTTAAACTTTCCGTTACTAATGAGAGAAGCACTTGGGAATTGGCTTATTTGCGCTGTTGGTAACTACAATGGATACGATATAACTTTTCAAACTGACCCAACAGGCGGCGATGGAATTATTTTTAATAGAGATACAAAAGGTGGAACATATACAGAACATGTTAGTGCTATAAACAATCTTCCAAATGCAAAACCTATAACAAATTCGGATGATTTTATCCTCCAAAAAATACAAGACAAAATCGATAAAGGAAAAGCAAATAATGATAAGTATAAAAATAAAATGCTCATTGTTTTTATTGAAGGATTAGGGAACTTTCATCCATTAAAAATAGCTCATGAAATTAACTCCAAACATAATTTTAGTTCTGTTTGGAGTTTTGGGTTAGAAGAGTCAAATACTAAAGAGTACCGATATATAGTTATTCAATTAAGTACCTTTCTTTCCCAACCCATGATTTACAGAGTTCATATTGCAATTAATTTTGAAAGTTGGTTTGTTGAGGTAAGTAAATTAGTTCTAATTTAGAAATTTTTACAGGTGGGCGATATCACTTCTTTTTGGTATAATAAATCTATGAGTGTCGTGAAGTCTATAAATAAAGATAATTTAAAAATTGCTCGTGAAAACATGGGTTTGGACACTTTGAGTGCGACCAAGAAAATTTCAGACTCTCAAAAAGATTTAGTTCTTGAGTGGGAAAGTGGCGACTCTTTACCGACGTGGTCTCATGTTTCTAAACTTTCAAAGTTATACAATGTTCCTGAGTTACTTTTCTTTTCTCAAGAAGCAATTAAGAAAAATAAGGTAATACCAGATTATAGAGTTGGCGTTAATCAAGAGAATGATGAGAAAGTAAAAAAACTTATTAATTTTGTTGTTACTAGACAAAAGTGGTTAGAAAAGTTTTTGAAAAATGAGGGCACTTCAAAAAATCAAGTTCAAGGAACAGGTAAACATATCACTGAACCTAAACAGTTGGCGGATTTTATAATTAAAAAATTAGATATTGATATTCAAAAAATAAAAAGTATTTCTTCTAAGAAAGATGCTTTAAGTTATTTAATACAAAAAGCTGAAAATCAAGGTCTATTTGTTGGAAAAACAATCTCATATCATCGCTTAGAAGTTGGAGACATGAGAGGTTTGTTTGTCTCGAACGACTATTGTCCTTTTATTGTCCTTAATCGTAAGG
>CALQZZ010000060.1 GCA_943350065.1 Candidatus Nomurabacteria bacterium | reverse complement strand
TTAGAAGTGACTGTATCAATGATGTTTGGTTGCATATTATATATTTTCCTCTAATTCGAGACTTATTGCAAATAATTTTTCATCTGCACACAAAGGAGCCATAAATTGAACACCATAAGGTAAACCTTCTGCTGAAAAACCACTCGGTACAGACAAAGATGGAATACCGGCGATATTTGCTGGTACTGTAAAAATGTCTGACAAATACATTTGAAGTGGATCTTTTTTGGCGCCGAATTTGAAAGCGACAGATGGGGTCGTAGGAGTTAGAACAAAATCAACTTTCTTGAAAATATCTTCAAATTCTTTTTCTATAGCATGACGGACTTTCCATGCTTTGTTGTAATACGCATCATAATATCCATGAGATAAAACATAAGAACCGAGAATAATACGACGGCGAGTTTCCATTCCGAAACCTGCACTGCGAGACTTTTTATATGTATCGAAGATATTCTCCCCTTCTACACGATTTCCATATCGAATACCATCGAGTCGTGACAAATTTGTACTCACTTCAGCTGGCATTAAAATATAATACACAGCAAGAGAATATTTTGCATAAGGCAAATCAATATCTACTATTTCATAACCAAGATTTTTTAATTTTTCAACTGAAGCATTAAAATTTTCCATCACATCGGCATCAATACCTTCTTTGAGCCAATCTCGTGGAATACCGATTTTTATACCCGCAAGAGAAATCTCAGTAGGAGTATCTGGTAATTTAATACTTGTCGCATCCATTTTATCTTGACCTGAAATAATATCAAAAATTATTTTTGCATCTTCAACTGTTTTTGTTATTGGACCGATCTGATCAAGAGATGAAGACATAGCAATAGTTCCACGACGTGACACTCCACCATATGTCGGCTTCATGCCAACGAGTCCACAAAATGATGCTGGCTGACGAATAGAACCTCCGGTATCAGTACCGAGTGCTCCGAGACAAAAACCCGCAGCTACAGATGCGACACTACCACCAGAACTTCCACCAGGAACACGAGTAATATCTAATGGATTTTTTACTGGACCATAAGCAGAAGTTTCATTTGAACTTCCCATTGCAAACTCATCCATATTTGCTCGTCCGATAAATACTGCTCCAGACTTTTTTAATTTCTCTATCACAAACGCATCATAGCTCGCTGTATAGTTTTCAAGTATTTTTGAACCACCAGAAACTTTTTTCCCTGTGATAAAAATATTATCTTTAAAAACCATCGGTATACCTGTAAGCTTATCTCCTTCCCCTCGTGCAATCATTTCATCTGCTTTTTTTGCTTCATCAAGTGCATCAGAAAAAACTTCGAGTATTGCATTCAATTCTCCATTTCTTTCTGTAATATTTTTTAAACAAGCTTCAACTAAACTAACAGAAGTTATTTTTCCGTCTCTGAGCATTTCACTTGCCTTCTCTATATTTAAATTTTTTATATCAATAGTTTCCATTAGAGTACTTTTTTAACTTTTACATAATATCCGTCTTTATCTGGGAATTGACCTTTGATTAAATCAGCAGAAAATTCAGCCCTGCCTGCGCAGGCAGGACCTCTTTCACTATCATCTTCACGCCAAATATTTCGTAACTTATATTCAATAATCATGTCAGGAACTTGAACTTCTTCTATCTGCTTCACATAACCCAAAATACCATCCATATCTTTGAAGATTTGCTGTTTTTCTGTGTCTGTAAGCTCTATTTTTGACATCTCTGCCAAGTTTTCCACATCTTTGATTTCCATATTTAAATTATAGCAAAATTAGGCCTTTTTGGAAAATAAAAAAACAGACATTTTGGATTACCAAAATGTCTGTTAAGTATAAAATAAAAAATTATAAATGATAAAGTGCACGAGGACCACCGCCAGCATCGCGATTGTCACGATTGCCGCGACCCAAGTACACCTCGGACCTAACGGCATCCGAGTCGCCAAGCACAACAGAGCCATCAAGCCACAACGAAGTAGTTCGCGTCCAACCTTTCACATCAATTTTTATTCCTTGTTTGATGCAGTGCAAATAAAGTATCAGGTATTGCCTGCCGTTCATATACTGCTGTGTTTCAGCAGTAAAGTCGTTGTAGGGTTTACCTTTATGTTCGGCATCACTTTCTATTGTTGCTTTGCATTTGTACTTTTTTGTTTCCGTTGGTGTGGGGAATAGTTCGTCTGTAATGTCTCCATAACTGGATACATCGCAGTCGTTTTTTTTTATTTGTTTTACAATATCGGATGTTTTTACATCTTTATCGTCTGTGATTTCCCAATAGTCTACATCGGGGGTAATTTGTATTTTCTGATTTTTTCTTCTGTAAAATATCAAAAGAATTCCGATTATCGCCAAGTAGGCAATATGAATAAAAATTGAGTTCATTTTTTCTTATTTTTATTGTTTATTTTACTGTAAATTTCTAAACATATTATATAGATATATACAGAAAAGTCAACAGTTTAAAGCATCTTTAAAAAATCCGCTTCAGTAAGAACTTTTACCCCTAATTTTTGTGCATTTGTAAGTTTGGAACCGGCTTCTTCCCCTGCTACGACATATGAAGTATTTTTTGAGACAGAACCAGAGACTTTACCTCCGTGAGCCAAGATTTTTTCTTTTGCTAATTCTCGAGACATTGTAGAGAGTGTACCAGTGAGGACAAAAGTCATACCGTTAAATTTACCAGCTTTTTTCTTTTCTACTTTTTCTATACTCACTCCATTCTTTTTTAATTTTTCTATAAAAGTGATATTGTATTGGTCAGAAAAATAATCATGCAGACTCTTTGACACAGCTGGACCGATGTTTTCTATCTCCCCTATTTTCTCCAAGTCCTTAGTCACGACAGAAATTAATTTTTCTAATGTGCCGAATTCTTGAGCCAAATCTCGAGCAGTTTCTTCGCCAACATGGAGAATACCGAGACCCCAAAGGAATTTAGAAAGTGATATTTTCTTTTTTAAATTTATTTCATTGATTATATTTTCTGCTGACTTTTCACCAAATCTTTCAAGTGGTGCGATGTCTTCTTTTTGTAAAGTAAAAATATCTCCAGCATCTGTAATAAGTCCTTCATCTTTAAAGCGTCGCAATATTTTTGGACCTAATTCATAAATACCAAAAACAGAAACAAAAAAGTCCAAATATCGTTCGTTCTTTGCACTACACTTTGGATTCGGACAAAAACTCGCAACCAGACCTTCTTTCTTTTCTATTTTCGTATCACATGCAGGGCAAACTTTCGGCATATTAAATTTCTTTTCTTTTCCTGTTCGCATTTTTACCAAAACTTCGACGACTTCAGGAATAACATCCCCTGCCTTTTGAATAACAACAGTATCACCTATTCGCAAATCGAGGCGTTCTATTTGTTCTATATTATGAAGTGTCGCTTTGGAAACAGTAGAACCAGCGACGAGTGTCGGCTCAAATACTGCGAGCGGTGTGAGCACACCAGTGCGTCCAACATTGACTCTCACATCTTTTACTATTGTCGTAGCCCTCTCTGCTGGATATTTAAAAGCAGCCATATATCGTGGTGCTTTACCAACGACTCCGAGAGTTTCTTGAAGTTTTAAATCATCAACTGAAATAACGATACCGTCAGTGCCGAATTTAAAGTCTGGGCGAATTTTCTCAAACTTTTTTATAAAATCTTCAACCTCTCCTAGATTTTTACAAATTGCATCATGTTCATCCACTGGGAAACCAAGTTGTTTTAGTAATTTATGTTTATCTGAATGAGTTTCGATATTTATGCCACTTATTTCAGAAATATCATATGCACAAAAATCTAGATTACGTTCTTTTGCAAGCTGTGGATCGAGCTGACGAACACTACCTGCTGCAGCATTTCTAGTAT
>CALQZZ010000059.1 GCA_943350065.1 Candidatus Nomurabacteria bacterium | reverse complement strand
TGTCGGGCTAGAAGCTGATGTCTTATCTCAATTAAAATCAGATATGCTAGAACGTTTAGAAGATAGAATCAAAGCTGTCATCTTAGCAAATATTCCTGAATACAAACTCGGAGAATTTGAAAAATTAATTGATTCTGGTAATGCTAAAGAAATACAAGATTTTTGTATTTTGAATATTCCAAACTTTACAGAAGTAATAGCTGGAGAATTTTTAAACTTTAGAAGTAGATACATCAATATTGCTTAATTTAATATTTTAATCGATTAATATAATGGAACATATGAATACTAATAATAATCAAGATAGCAATAAACCTGAGAAGAAGGTTTTTAAAGCAATCGTTGTTGATACTACTGACGTGATGAAAGCTGAAGCACGTGATGTGGCTGATGAAAAAATGACACTTGAGCCGACAAATCCTGAGACAAAAGGTTTGAAAAAAGTTTCTGCATTTTTATCTCGTGCATATAAAAAGATTTGGAAGCATGGCATAGCACGTGAGTATTTTCATAATAAAGAAATTTACAAAGCTCGTAAGAAAATTTTAGATAGTGGTAATATGTATGCTGGTGAAGGCGAAGATCAAGCAGTCCATGATCAATTCGTGGCTGACCTTATGAATCAATTTTCTTCTGAATATGATGAAGTCATACACACTGAAGCTGGAGAAATGAGAAAAGTCATGGATGGTAAGAAAGATAATGCTGATGAAAACAGAAAAGAAGAAGCTGTCAAAGCTTATGTTAAAGAAAAAATAAAAGAATATGCTCAGGGTAAAATTGCTGAAGCAGGCTTTTTAGAATGGGAAAAACATTTGTTTGGTCAATTAAAGGGTAGTGTAGAAGGCAAACAAATTCGTACAGATGTGATGCACTCTTCAAATTTATTGCAAATTGCAAATCAAGTAAAACTCGCAATAGAACACGGTGAAATTATGAAAGATGAAGATTTTGAAATTGATGTCATTTATGGAAAATCAAAAGCTGGTGTACGTACAGAAGCTAAATATACCAATGCTGAAAAATGGGCAGAAAAAATGGCTGGAACAAAGATCGGTCAATTTGTAAATGAGACTACTATCTCAGTAGCTATTGCAGCTGCGACAAGTCTTTCAAGAAAAGCTTCAACAATGCTAGCTAATAATAAAATAGCTCAAGTGGTGACATTTGGAGGTACTGCTTTCCTTGCTGCTTTTGTAGCTAAGAGTCGTAAAGAAAGAGAGATGATTCAGAATCGTACTCATCACAGTCGTGATATGGCCAAAGGAGAAGTGTTTCATGAGAATGATGTAAATAGAAAAGAGATGGAAACTTTCCGTGTGCCGACTATTCCAGCTAATGCTCTTATTGAAGGAATAGAAGATGCTTTACATCAAATGAAATCTGGAGATCCTAGTATTACTCCTGAATTACTTTCAGCCTACTTAATGAATTTATCTAATCTTGAAGCAAAAATTCATTTGTCAGACAGGCAAAGTATTGACCTGATTAATTATTCAGATCCTAAAAAAGTGGTAGCAGAAAGACAAGCTGTAGATATTGAAAGATCTAAATTAAAAGTAGAGCTTAGAAAAATGCACCAAGAAGGAAAACTTTCTATACCAGAAGGTATGACTTTTGATAACCATTTAAATTCATTGATTGCCACTGAAGAAAGTTTAATTATCAATGACCAAAAAAATGGTATTAATGCCAAAGACATAGCTTTCAATAAAATGAAAAAAAGTGAAGGTTGGAAAGCTGCTGGAAAAGGATTTATATCTAGTCTAGTTATTGGTTCAGTCGCTCAAGAAGTAATATCTATGGGCACAGAAAGAATTGGAATTGTAGAAGATTTAATGCATAAGAATTTTAATGGAGAGAACGTCGGTGGAGTACAAAATTTGACTGCGATCGCAGCTTTGAAACATCACTTTACTGGAGACTTAAATTCACACTTAGGAACACCTGGAGTATTACATGATGTCCGTGTCGGTGGAAATACAATGAAATTACCAGAAGGATTTAGCCTTGTACGTAATCCGGACCATACATTTAATTTGTTAAATGGAAAAGAAGTGATTGGAAATCATTTAGCTACAAATCCCGATGGCACATTTAGTAAAGAGGCAATCGCCGCCTTGCATAAAGGTGGAATAGAAATTAATACAAATTCTCATTACGGTAGTCATTTAGAAAAGCATACTTATTCTGATGCAAAATATTATATTCATGATCACCCAAAAGGTTTTCAGAAAATAAATCGTGATATGTGGTATGACAATGATACACAAGAATTTGATGAAAATGAATTGCGTACATATTGGGCAGGGGAAAATGGTACAGGTATTGATGCAAATGGAAATTATGTATTAGATGTCTGCCAGATGACAACAGATGGATCTTTCCATGGTGATTTATCTACAAATGCTCAAGATTTATTAAAAGAAGGAAAGTTGAAAATGTTATTTACTTTATCAAAAGATACTCAAGATCAAGGTATTTGGGTAGATATTGATGAACATGGAAAAGTCATTATAGACAAAAATAGTGAACTTGCTAAATTAATGCTTTCAATAGTAGATGGTCATGCTAATTTTCATGGAGCTTTTGGTGAGGTAGCACAAGTGATGGATAATGGACAAGTGCGACCACTTGGAACAATGGTAGGGGAAGGTTTTAAAGAATATGATACATATGCTGGTGTTGTTGATAAATTCAGTGAAACAAAATTTGCTATTCCAGGTGAGTATGATTACAGATTACCACCACCTATCATGGTAGTTCCTGGTAAACCATTAGAGCCTGCTAGAAAAGCTGAAGAAGAAGATAAGAATAAGGGTACAACAGCTGAAAATATAAAAACACATGAAAAAGGCCCTGATGTTATTCCTGTAGCAGTTATTGCTAATAAAGAAGGTAAAAAACAAGCAAAAACTTCAGAAGTTATCCCTGCTGTAGAGGTTCCAAAAATAAAAGAAAATAAAAAAAGAGTTTCTTTTAAAGAAAAACTAGAAAAAGCTTTAGGTCTAATCGAAAAAGGTTTAGGAAAAGGTGTAGATAGTTTAGACGCTGGTTTAGATTGGTTAAATAATTCTTTTGAAAAAACTTTTGCTTCTATTAATAAAAAACAAAAAGGAAAAGAAGATATACAATTGTCTAAAAAAGAAGCACTTCTTGAATATATGAAGATTTTAGAAAATTATCAAGCTAAAAACCCAACTGTACAAACAGCCTTACAACACAAATTACGTGATTTAAAAAGAGAGAATCCTGATCTTTTTGGCTGAAATGGAAAATAGCAAAGAAAACAATATGGAACCTGTACCATTTGATGAAAATATAAATAATATTTACTCAATTATGACAGATAGCCCAAAGAGACTAGAGCAAGAAATAGATACTCGAGTAGAACAAGCGAAAGATTTACCTCGACGTAACAATCAAGCCTTTATGATTTTTGAATCAGACTCAGAAAAATCAGGTGAAATTAAAAATAAAATAGAAGAGCTAAAAGAAAAATACCCTACAGCTCATTTTGAATTTATAACACCAAATAAAGAAGATAAAGAAAAATTAACTGATACTGATAAAACCGAAGATTATATGAAAAATATAGTTAAGGTAAAAATGGAAAAAGTCGGTCTTAATAAAGATGATGTTATAAATGCTGCTGCGAAATATGAATAATTGGTCCATTTTATATTTAGTAGTTTTATTAATTTAAAAAATAAATTTATGGGAGAAAAAAATGAATGGAAAGTAGAAGACAATAAGGGAAATGTGACTCCATATGTGCAAGAAGAAAAAAAGCAAGAATTTAAAAAAACAGAACAATCAACTGAAGCTAAAGAAGCTAAAAAAGAAAAAGAAAAAAGTATGATTGCTTCTGTTCTTGGAAAAATTAAAGAAACATTTAAAAATATGGAAGATAGAAAACAAGCATT
>CALQZZ010000058.1 GCA_943350065.1 Candidatus Nomurabacteria bacterium | reverse complement strand
TTTTACCACTGATATAGATTAAAAGTCGTAATTATAATATAATAAAGATATAAAAATATGGAAGGAGACAAGAAAAAAATTTTAATAGTAGATGATGATACATTCCTTATCGATATGTATGCTTTGAAATTTAGCCAAGGTCCTTTTGAAGTCTATACTGCTCAAAGTGCCATGGAAGCTTTAGAAAAAATAAAAAATGGATTAACTCCAAATATTATTTTGTTAGATATTATGATGCCAGAAATGGATGGTTTTGAAATGTTAGAAAAAATGATTAATGAAAAATTGTCATTAGATTCTTTAAAAATAATTCTCTCAAATAAAGGACAGCAGTCTGATATTGAACATGGATTACAATTGGGTGCTTCTGGTTATATTGTCAAAGCTAGTAGTACACCAGCAGAAGTGATAGATAAAGTTATGGAAATTTTAAATAAAAAATTAGCAGCAGCTAGATAATATCTATGGATTATCAAAAAACACTCGAAGAATTAATATTGACAGTAATGCGAGAAGGCGGTTCAGACCTTCATCTTGGTGCTTTGCGTGTACCTGCTGTTCGTGTTTCAGGTGAACTTATTTTTTTAGTCAAAATGCCTATCTTGTCAAAAGAAGATATGTCGGCTATTTTAAATATTTTGATTGGTCAAAAAAAGTTTGATGATTTTGTCCTTAAACAAGAAATTGATTTTTCTTATGATTTTAATAACGGCCAAGCTAGGCTTCGCGGTAATGCTTTTTTTCAAAAAGGTCTTATCAGTATTGCGCTTCGTTTGATACCAAAAGTTCTTCCTCTCGAGGAATTAAATTTATCTCCAATGATTGCTGAGATTGCTAGAAAAAAACAAGGATTTTTTCTTTGTGTCGGTCCTGTCGGACAAGGTAAATCTACTACTCTTTCAGCGATGATTAATCTTATAAACAATGAACAAGCTCGCCATATTGTAACCATTGAAGATCCTATTGAGCATATTTATGTTCCAAATAAATCTATTATTGATCAACGCGAAGTCGGTATTGATACCGAAGATTTTCATATTGCTTTAAAATCTGCTTTTCGTGAAGATGTGAATGTTATCATGATCGGTGAAATGCGTAATACTGAAACCATTGGGACAGCTGTCACTGCTGCCGAGACAGGACACTTGGTGCTTTCTACTCTTCATACAAATAATGCCTCCCAAACTATCGACCGTATTATTGATTCTTTCCCTGGAAGTCAGCAAGATCAAATTCGAATCCAGCTCGCTTCATCTTTGCTTGGTATTTTTTCTCAAAGACTTGTACCAAAAATAACTGGTGGATTGATACCTGCTTATGAATTGCTTTTAAACAATAATGCTGTCTCGAATCTGATTCGAGAAAAGAGAACTCATGAAATAGATGTCATCATTGAGACTGGGACTGAAAATGGAATGATAGATCTCAATCGCTCTTTGCTCGAATTAGTTCGAAAGGGCGAAATTTCAATGGAAACTGCTTATCAATATTCTTTAAATCCAAAAGGTTTAGAGAGAATGGTCTAATAAAAATATGCTTTTTAAATATAAGGTTGTTGATGACAAAGGAATAAATCGAGAGGGAAGTATTGATGCACCTAATAAGGATTTTGCTATTTCCGGTCTTCAACATCGTGGTTTTATTGTCGTTTCTATTTTTGAAGAAGATGAAGTTAAAAATATTTTTAACTTTTCTTTTTTAATGCGTATACCAGTGAAGGATGTGGTGATACTTTCTCGCCAGATCTCTACTCTTTTCGGTGCTCAGGTTTCTGCCTTGAAAGCTTTTTCTTTGCTTGCTGGTAATACTGAAAATAAACTCTTAGCTAAAAAATTGACTCAAGTAGCAGATGACTTGCAATCCGGTGTATCTATTTCTGGAGCATTAGCTAAGCATCTAGATGTTTTTTCTGAGTTTTATGTGAACATGGTCAAGGCTGGTGAAGAAACAGGAAAATTAAATGAAACATTTTTATACTTGGCTGACTACTTAGATAGACAGTACGAACTCACTTCTAAGACAAAGAATGCTTTGATTTATCCGATTTTTGTTATTATTACATTTTTCGTAGTTATGGGTCTTATGTTTGTCGTCGTTATTCCGAAGCTTTCAGCTATTATCCAAGACACAGCACAGACAATTCCTTTTTATACAAAAGTCGTTATCGCTATTTCTGACTTCTTTGTAAATTATGGTTTTATTTTCTTAATTTTTCTCGTCCTTATGGGTATTTGGGTTTGGAGACTTTCTAGTACCGAGGCAGGTAAGACTTATTTGGATAGATTAAAGTTGAATACTCCAGGTATTGGTAACTTATATAAAAAATTATATCTTTCTCGTATTGCTGACAATATGGATACAATGCTTTCTTCTGGGATTCCTATTGTTCGAGCGATAGATATCACTGCTGAAGTCGTGGATAGTAAAGTCTATAAAATAATCTTAAAAGATGCTGCTGAGGGTGTAAAATCTGGACTTTCTTTTTCTATGGCCTTAGAACGTCATCCAGAATTACCTAGTATTTTAGTACAGATGGTAAAAGTCGGAGAAGAGACAGGAGGACTCGGTTCTATTTTAAAAACATTAGCAACTTTTTATAAAAGAGAAGTGGATGATGCTATTGATACTCTAGTAGGACTCATTGAGCCGGTGATGATTGTCGTTCTTGGTCTTGGTGTTGGAATTTTGCTTGTGTCTGTCCTCGTACCTATCTATAACGTCGCTGGAAGTATCAAATAAAACTCCCTCCCATTCGCCAAGGGGAGGGTCTGGGTGGGGTGCGTTTTCCACATGTAGTATTGTTATACTTTAAACCATGTTATAATTAATCTATTAAAAATAAGTCGAAATTATTTTATTAATTATTAGTTTAAGTTTAAAAAAATTATGAAGAAAATGAATCTTAAAAAAGGTTTCACATTAATCGAATTGCTAGTCGTTATTGCAATTATTGGTATCTTGGCATCAGTCGTCTTGGCATCACTTAACTCTGCTCGTACAAAAGGAAAGGACGCATCTGCAAAGACAAGTATCACAAGTGTTCGTGCTCAATCAGAAATCTTTTACAATGGTTCTGTTGGTAATAATTCATACGGTACTGTTGGTGCTGGTGATGCGACAACACATAATAATTCATGTACTGACGCTCAAACATTAACTTTGTTTACTGCTGCTAATACTCAAACAGGTCATACTTCAGCTTGTGAAGTTGGTGTTTCTGGTGCAACATATGCTGCCGCTGTTCAATTGAACGACCTTACTTTTTTCTGTGTTGATAGTTCAGGTTTTGCTGGTCCTGGAATTGGTGATGCGACAACACATGTACCAACATTTAACACATCATCTGGAGGTGTTACAGGAGCAATTAGTTGTATATAATATTGTTTAATTGTTTTCTCAAAAAACCGCCTTCGGGTGGTTTTTTGTTTTATGTAACATGCTATAATAGTAGTATTATTAAAGTAATTAAAAATTAACATTTTATATGAAGAAAATGAATCTTAAAAAAGGTTTCACATTGATAGAACTCTTGGTTGTTATTGCAATCATTGGTATCTTGGCATCAGTTGTTTTAGCATCACTTAACTCTGCTCGTACAAAGGGAAAAGATGCATCAGCTAAGACAAGTATTACAAGTGTTCGTGCTCAGTCTGAAATATATTACAATACTACTGCTAGTCTTGGTGGAGGCGACAATTCTTATGGAGCAGATGGCGTTGATTCAGTAACTCTTTCTTCTGGTGTTGCTACTCCAGGCTCTGGTCTTACTGGTGTTTGTGGTGACTCTCATGTTATTGACTTGCTTAAAGCTGCTGTTATTCAAACAGGTCAAAGTGTAAGCTGTACTGTTGGTGGTAATGGATCAACATACGCTGTACAATCAACTCTAAATGATACCTCTAACTTCTGTGTTGATAGTTCAGGTTTCGCTGGTGAAGCAACTGTAGGTGTTGATACTGATCCAGGTGCAGTAGCAGGTTCTGTTAAATGTATTAGAGGTGGTGGTAGTGGATCACCAGCTTGTGATACTGATAGTAACTTAACTGACGGTATAAATACATATGATACTCTTGCAGCAGGTGGTACATGTACACAAACAGCATATT
>CALQZZ010000057.1 GCA_943350065.1 Candidatus Nomurabacteria bacterium | reverse complement strand
GAAGCCAAAGTTGTTTATATTATAACAAAAAGAATAATAAAAGCAAACTATTGTGGATAACTATAAAAAGTAGTTTATTTTTAGTATTAATATAGTTAATTAGGGGATTGGGAAGTGGCCACCCCATAGGCCTTGCCTATGGGGTGGGTGGATGTTTTCCACAGACCTATTTACTTTTTAGTGAAAATAAAGTATGATAATATCATATTATAATTTAATACAAATACAAATATAAAAATATGACTACAATATCTGTACCACTATCAGCTAGCTTGATGGAATCAGTAGAAAATTTAATAAAAAGTGGCTATGGCTCAAATAAAGCCGACGTTGTTCGCCGTGCGATAATTCGACTCGCTGAAGAAGAAGCTGTTAACGATGTGCTCCGTGCTAGAGAGGAAATTTCACTAGGGAATGGCTTGTCTGGTGATTTGAGAGAATTAATAAAAACAATAAAGTAATTTATGCTAAAAGTAATTTACGCTCCAATTTTTGTAAGAAAATTTGAGAAATTAGAAAAAGATCTTCAGGACGAAGCTTTTGAAAAAATAGAGTTATTTAAAGATTCTAAAAATCATGAAAGCTTAAAAGTGCACAAACTTCATGGAAGATTTAAAAATCAATATAGTTTTTATGTTAATTATAAAATTCGAATTGTTTTTGAATGGCAGAATAAAGATGAAGTAGCCTTTTTAGTTATAGGAGATCATGATCTTTACAAATAATTTTAATGCGTAAAAATGATTTGAATTGTTTTTAAGATGATACCGAAATCGAGGAAGAAGTTTCTGTTTTTTATGTAATATAAATCGTATTCAAATTTTTCTTTTGAAGATTCTGTCGTATTGGCATAATGATATTTTATTTGTGCCCAGCCAGTGAATCCTGGGCGGATGATATGGCGGAGTTCGTAATGGGGGATGGATTGCTCGAGGGGAGTGACGAATTCTGGGCGTTCAGGACGAGGGCCTACGAGGGTGAGCTCTCCTTTTAAAATATTAATCATTTGAGGTATTTCATCAATGTGTAGTTTTCGGATTATTTTACCTATACGGGTGACGCGAGAGTCATTGGCTTTGGACCAGACAGCTCCATTTTTTTCTGACTCAATTATCATTGATCGAAGTTTGTATAATTTGAAGACTTTATTATTCAACCCGACTCTTTCTTGAGAATAAAAAATTGGCCCATGGTCTTGTAAATAAATTCCAATAGCACTGATGATGGTGAAAGGGGAAGAGAAAATTAGGATAATAATAGAAATAATGATATCTAGAGTTCTAGTGATAAAACTATAAATTAAATCTTTTTTTGTTTTTATATTTTCTATGACCCAAGCTTGTGAAATATAGCCAATAGGTACCTTGTGTAAATATCTTTCATAGGCTTCGGCGACATCGATGATCTCGGTTTTGTTTTGGTATAAAGTCACAATATCTTTTTTGGGTATTTCTTGAAATGTGCCTTCGAAAATAAAAACAGCATTTTTCAATTGTGCATATTTTTGTAATGACTCATGAAGATTTTTTGTATAAGAAACTAATGTGAGCCCTAGGTGAGGATTGGATACGATAGTATTGTGTAATTCTTCTATATATGGAGTCTCTCCGACGAGGATCACAGGTTTTGTAATTTGTTTAGAAAAAAGAATATAGACGACTCGGCGAAGTAAAAAAGAAATTATTCCAAAAGATATGACTTGATAAAATAGTGTCGTCTTTGGTGCAATGCCGAAAATTGAAACGAGATAGAAGAATAAAATTCCGACAATAAAAGAGACTAGGAGTGCTAGACCAAAACGTCGTAAATGGGGGATAGTCGGCTTGATTGTAAATAAATCGTAGAGTCCAAATAGAAAAAAAGTAAGTACCCAAGAAAGGTATAAAATTAAAAATGGCACAAAGTGTCTTTGGATAATATTGTAATTTAACAGACTACCATATCGTATGCCGAGGATAATAAAAAAAGATATCCAGAAGGATATAAAATCCCCAAAAGCTATAAGCCAAATTCTGTTCATATTCGTATACTATACTTAAATTTAGTGTATTAGTAAAGCTATTTCTGTGATATAATCATTTTTATGAAAGCTTTTTTTGAAAGATTTTTAAATCTAAATATATTGGCTCTTTTAATAATTGGCCTGTCTGTATTTGGACTGATTAGGTATATTGATTACCGTTTTTCTAATTTAGAAAAGATGGTTAATTTATCTGAGAAAAATTTGTCCATAGTTGATAATCAAAATAAAAAAGATATAAAAGATGTCTATGATCTGGTATACAATACGCAATCAAATATCACAGATGTACTAGCTAAAGAAAAACAAAACAATTTACAGTTGAGTGATCAATTTAATCAAGTCGCAGACACTGTCGGAGTTTTAAAAAAATTGAGTACGACTGATCCAGAGCTTTTGAAAAAATATTCGAAAGTGTATTTTTTAAATGAACATTATTCACCGATATCTTTATCTGAGATTGGAGTAGATTATAGGAGTGAGAAAAGTATAAATTATCAAATCGATTCTGATGTGCTTCCTTTTTTAGAAAAATTAATTGAGGCGGGGAATAGAGATGGAGTTTCTTTAAAAGCTTTTTCTGCTTATCGTTCTTTTATTACTCAATTGAATTTGAAGACGAGCTACAAAGTCAGCTATGGTGCAGGGGCCAATAAATTTTCAGCGGATCAAGGATATTCAGAGCATCAGCTCGGCACAGCGCTAGACTTCACTACATTAAAGACAAAAGGTGCCCTCGAAGGATTTGATAAGACAATAGAATACAATTGGCTTTTGGGAAATGCCAATAAATATGGTTTTATAATTTCTTATCCTAGTGGTAATGCTTATTATAAATTTGAACCTTGGCATTGGCGTTTTGTCGGTGTCGCTCTGGCTACAAAATTGCACAATGAGAATAAATATTTTTATGATGAAGATCAGCGCGTCATCGATAGTTATTTGGTAAATCTTTTTGATAAATAAATATTTTTTTGTTATTATATATTTATGGTCACAAAACACTTCTTCAAAATTTTATTTACTTTTTTATTTATCATCGTCCTCGGACTGATAGGAGTGTTTTTATCTAGTCATTTCGGATAGAACCCTCTCCTTTATAAGGAGAGGGTCGGGGTGAGGTTCTGAAGAATTCTGGGTTAAGAACCGCCCCTCATTCCCCTCCTTATTAAGGAGGGGAGGAACTCATTTGCATTTTGTATTTTGTATGATATAGTATATCTGCTGCAAAGAAGACAGGGGAGGAGTGAAAACCTCATAATTCCTGTTTAGTGGTCGATTCCCATTTGTTTGGGAGGCAATGCGGTACCAGTTTTCTGGTTTACCGTTTTTTTATTTATTAGAAAATAAGGAGTTTGTAACGACTATATTTTCTTGTATGCCGACTTGTCGGCGGAAAATCAAAACAATTATGTTATTAAAATCAAAAAAAGAAACAATCATAAAAGATTTGGAGAGTGCTATCAAAGGTAGTCAGTCTGTAGTTTTCTTAAACTTTCACGGATTAACTGCTCAGAATGAAACAATGCTACGACGCAATCTTCGTGATAGTGGAGTAAATTACAAAGTTTCAAGAAAGACATTATTGAAGCGTGCCCTCGCTGGAAAAGCTGAAGGAGAAATCCCAGAGCTTTCTGGAGAAGTGGCTGTCGCTTACAGTAATGACATGCTAGCTCCAGCTCGCGAAGTTTACAACTTTGCAAAAACAAATAAAATCAGTTTGAACATTTTAGGTGGAATTTTTGAAAGTCATTTCGTTGACGCTCAAAAGATGATGACTATCGCTACTATTCCTCCACGTGAAGTTCTCCTTGCTCAATTTGTTAACCTTATCAATTCTCCTATACAACGCTTTGCTGTTGTGTTGGATCAAATTGCAAAAAGTAAAGCATAATTTTCTCCCCCTGCGAAGGGGGAGTGTCTCGATTTTATCGAGACGAGGGGGTGTCACCCTTCCGGCCTAAAGGCCACCTTCCCTTCGCAGGGAAGGAAGACACATTATAAAAATTAATTTAAAAAAATATGGAAAAATTTAAAGATATCATAGAAAAAATAGAAGGTATGTCAGTATTAGATCTTCACGAATTAGTGAAGACATTAGAAGAAAAATTTGGAGTTTCTGCTGCTGCTGTAGCAGGTCCTGCTGTCGCTGCTGAAGCTGCTGAAGAAAAAGATTCTTACACAGTAGTATTG
>CALQZZ010000056.1 GCA_943350065.1 Candidatus Nomurabacteria bacterium | reverse complement strand
TATTATTGCAGGAAGTGGTATGTCTTCCGGTGGGCGAGTAGTACATCATGAGCACAACTATTTACCTGATCCAAATAATACAATCCTTTTGACTGGTTACCAATCCGTCGGTACCCTAGGTAGACACATCCAAGACAAAGAGAATAGTGTTTATATAAATGGAGAGCAAGTTTTAGTTCGTGCAAAAGTAGAAATGATTTCTGGTTATTCTGGTCATAAAGATTCCGACGCACTCTTGGAGTTCGTAAATGGTACTTCTGAAACAGTAAAACAAATTTTTACTGTCATGGGTGAGCCAAGCGCCTCAATGTTTTTAATACAAAAAATTCGAGACAATCTCGGTCTCTCAGTTCGACAGCCAGAAAAAGGTGAGATCGTTTTTTTAGAATGTTAATTATGTTATAATCATTATATGGATATAAAAGCACCAAACCCCTATGTAAAACATGGGCATCGTCAAATAAAAATTTGTGTCTCTGGAGCAGCAGAGACTGGTCACTGTGGACCAAATGCATTACAAAAAGCCAAAGACTTAGGCTCTGAGATTGTACGTCAGGGAGGAGTCCTCGTCACTGGTGCCACTACTGGTTTTCCTTTGTGGTCATCAATGGGTGCAAAAGAAGTGGGAGGTATTTCTATTGGTCTTTCTCCAGCAGCTACCGAAAAAGAACATATTCAAGTATACAAGCTTCCAGTTGATTACATGGATTTGATTATCTATACAGGTTTCGGTTATCAAATGAGAGATATCTTGTTGACACGTAGTACTGACGCTGTCATTCTCGGCTGTGGACGTATTGGAACCATTCATGAATTTACCGTAGCTTTTGAAGATGATAAACCAATTGGAATACTAGAAGATCCGGGATGGGAAATGGGAGATGAGATAAAGATGATTATTGAAAAAGGTCATCGTCCAAATCCAAAAATAGTATTCGATACTGACCCTAAAAAACTCGTAGAAAAAATTATCGATTTAATTTTTAAAGACAAAGACGCCGCTGAAGAGAATAAGAGTTAAACTAAAAATACATAGGTGAGACCTATGTATTTTTAGTTTATAATTTAAGTTAAAAGCTTGACTTTTATAGTGTATTGTGCTACACTTGTAAGTAGGAATATGTTGTCTGCCTAGCCCAAAGGGACACGAAAAGTACATTGTAATATATCAATAAATTTGAGTCATGAAAGACGAAAAAGAAAATCCGGTTTTGAAACCGACAGCGGGGATGCTCGCACAGTTAGGCTTTATTGTAGGCCAGCAAACGATTAAAGTATTATGTGAAGATGAGAAAACTCTCTCGCATAGTGACGTTCAAATGATGATTTCTGACCCTGAAAACAGCAAGCAATTGCGTGAGTTATCAGAGCAGAATGCTATCAAAATCTTTGGCATTGTTTCCGATCCTTGGAAACGTGAAAAAGAAAAAAACACAAAGTTTTGGAAAGAGTGTTTTGGTATTGATATACCTTGGGAGAAATTAAACATCTCAAACACAAATTCTGAATTTAAATTTGTTGAATTTATTCCTGAAAGTATCACTGCTCAAAAAGTTTTTGATATTTATGAGAAAAGATTCGGCAAAGACAAAGTGTACAACTATTATGCTGAAAAAGGTATTGATAAAAATATCAAAATACAGCAGGAACGTCCAAAAGGTGATTATGTTATTTGTCACTTAGGTGGCGAAGAACCTGATGCGAAACATCTCAATAAAAGCTACGATATATTTTCTACTGATGGAAACAAATATATGATTCCAAAAGAAGGAATAATTGCAGCACTGCGTTATCGTTTTGAAACCGGCAAAATGTACGATGAAAAAGGAGCAACATTCTTCCACGCACTGAATGCTGATGGCAGGGTGATGCACATGAGCAGGGACAACGATGGCGAGTTCCGCATCGACTGGAACGATACCGACCGCCAGGATGCCAAGTTTGGTCCTCGTCAGGTAAGTTTCTAACCCCTTTTCTTTTTTATTTTTTAACCCTGTATTTAATTCCCGTACTTCATTATGAAGGATGGGAATTTTTTTATATGCTCATGTTAGCTATGAAGCTGATCTGAGTATTATTGACAGTGGTAGCATTTTTATGCTACTTTAGAGGTAAATCATTATTTTAAAAATACGAATAAATGGAAGAACAATTATCGGAAATTGAGAAGAATGCTGATCAGCATGCTTCTCTAACTATCAATCCTGAATTTTATTCAAAGATTGTTTTGCAACTAGCAAATGATACGAAAAAAGCTGAAGAAACTGAAAAGAATATCAAACTTATTGCTCGACATGTAATGTTACTTGATTTGTATTATGAAACAAACAATCTCGAGTACAAGGATCTTGCTGAAAAAGCAAAAATAGCATTATTAAAAAATATCCCCAATAATTATAAAGGAGATTTTGAAAAGTTGTACAAAAAATTAAGTACTTTTTGGAAATATGAAAAATCTTTACTGGGAAAGAAAAAGTTTTCTAAAAAAGAACGAATGGAATATATACGGAAAAAATCCTCAGATGTATTTATGTATATATTTATTGCGGAGTTTTCTGTTCATATTCCCAAAAACGTAATCGATGCTTTATATGCATTACAACAGCTCAATGATATCTGTGATGATATCATGGACACAAAAGAGGATAGAGAGAACGGCTCACCAAATTTAATTTTTCTTTTTTCCTGGGATTATAAAGATATAAAGTCTTTGAGTGGAATGGAGAATATAGAAATGTATTCTCTTGTTGAAGGATTAACTTCAGTTATTCGAAAAAATACAATGATCGAATTTCCATTTATTTTTGAAAAGGGGATGGAATACCAACAAAAAATCGTAAACATGTTATAAACAAAAATACCCTCCAATGGAGGGTATTTTTTTATTGTTATTTAACTTGCGCGATTATCTTTGCGAAGACTTCTGGATTGTTTTCTGCTAGGTCTGCTAGGATTTTACGATCAAGCATTATCTTCTTCTTTGTTAATGCGCCGATCATTTTACTGTAAGACATTCCTAATTCACGAGCTCCAGCATTGATTTTTATATTCCAAAGCTTTCTGTTGTGTGATTTCTTGTCCTTTCTGTGAGCGAAAGAGTAAGCTCCAGCATGAAGGAGAGCATCTTTTGCAGATCGCTCCTTACTAGAACGTTCTTGACGCATTCCTTTGGTTTGCTTCAAGACACTTCTTCTTCTCTTTAACGCATGTACTCCCTTTTTTACTCTTGTCATGTTATTTTATTAGTTACTGTTTGGTAATAAGTGGCTTTTTGCCTTGTTTTTGATAACAAATTGTCTACCTTTCTTTCCTGCGAGCTGAGTAGTACGGGATTGCTTTGCATTGAAATGGTTAAAACCCGGTGTACGAGCCATAAGCTTGCCATTCTTTGTTACCTTTAATCTTTTTGAAAATGATTTATTTGTTTTCATAATTTTATATTATTTATCTTTCTCTATTGTTACGATAATTCCTTTAGGACCTCTTTTATATGCATCTGAGACTTTATAATTCTCAGTGATCAAGTGTAGGACTCTATCTAAACGTTCTCGTAAGAACTTTTCATCCATATACTTTGCTCTACCTGAAAGGAAAAGCTCTACTTTGATACGGTGTCCTTCTTTGATCCACTTAGAAGCTGTTTTGGCTTTGAGCTCTAAATCGTGATCTCCGGTACCGATTTTGACTTGGATTGACTTTGTCTCACTTGGCTTGGCATTAGCCTTAGCTTTTTTAAGCTTTTTACTTTGCTCATATTGGTATTTACCAAAATCAGCGATCTTTGCGATTGGAGGGTTACCATTGGGTGATATCTCAATCAGGTCAAGACCTTGGCTTGTGGCCATTTCTAAAGCATCTTTAAAACTTAAAAGTCCAATGTTTTTGTTTTCACTGTCTAGAACGCGTAGTTCCTTAGCTCTTATTTGGTTGTTTATTCTTTCACGCAATTTCTATATATTTAAAAACTTTAAGTATTCTAGCAGAAGAAGGGAAAATTTGCAAATAAAACTCCCGTTTTTAGTCTTAATAATAGGGGTACCCATTAGGATAGTAGGATACTTGACTTTTCTATTAATTTGTAATATAATGTACTATATAATCATTAAATAGCCATATTTAATGTATAATTAAATTGTTTTACATTATAATAACTAATTTTTAAATAAAATATTTATGTCACAAAATAAAAGTGTTAACGAGATGAATGAAGAATTTATAAACAAGCTTATCG
>CALQZZ010000055.1 GCA_943350065.1 Candidatus Nomurabacteria bacterium | reverse complement strand
TTACTTATAAAATAAGGGTATTTTCATCTCTTGACTTTTTTGTGTATATAGGTATATAATATAAGAAATACTGAAAATTCTTAAATTAACCGAACAAAACCGATTAGGCTCGTTCACAATTCAATAAAAAATGAAAAAAGTTATGATTCACATTCTTTTAATTAAAACCGTAAGGTTTTTTGGCATAAATTGGGATACAAGTGTTTATCACGAAATGTATATGGAAAAAACACAGACAGATTTGGAAATTATTCAATTATTATCGTGTACACATCTTATGGTTACACCAAACTGGA
The DNA here is from genome assembly GCA_943350065.1 of Candidatus Nomurabacteria bacterium. Lineage (GTDB taxonomy): Bacteria > Patescibacteriota > Minisyncoccia > Phycocordibacterales > UBA9973 > UBA9973. The sequence goes on along the minus strand of CALQZZ010000055.1, from coordinate 4,011 downwards.
GTCCAAGTAAAATTGTTGAATCAAAACCAGATGGTAATAATGCTTTTGCAATTAAGTTAGAAGCCATAAGAATCCCAGAAGATATGTTTGAGAAGAAAAAGGCAAATTTAAGAGCATGGGGTTGGAAGTAAAACCACAAAACGATTTCTCGAAAGAGGGATCGTTTTTTTTATTTTTATGGTAAAATTATAATATGAAAAAAGATGTATTTAAAAAAGGTTTTACGGCAATTGAGTTACTTATCAGTGTAGCGGTTTTGATAATATTAATATCAGTCATTGTTTATTCATTCACTACTTTGAAAGCTTCTCAATCGATGAAGAATGCGACACAGACAGTACTGACCTCTATTGATAAAGCTCGAAGTTCTTCTTTTGCTTCGATAAATTCTAGTACTTATGGAATTCATTTTCAGTCTGATCAAGTAGTTATTTTTACAGGTACAGTCTACACTGCTGGAACTGGAAGTAATGAAGTTATGATTCTTGGAACTCCCGCAACTATTTCAAGTGTGACCTTGAATGGTACTAGTGGAACGACTGGTGATGTATATTTCCAACGTTTGACTGGTGTACCGAGTAAGACCGGGACGATTGCTGTGACTGTCGGCAATAGAATAAAAACAATTACGATTTCAGCTACTGGTGGTTCAAGTTTAAATTAGTAATGAAATTTTTTCAAACAAAACAAAACAAAATATCAAAAGGATTTATGATAATAGAAATAGTCGTAGCTATCTCTATTATTACTGTTTCTTTTGTAGCCGCTATTTCTGTCGCTCAGAGATCTGTTTATGTGGCTCGACAATCATTACACAATACACAAGCCTCATATCTATTAGAGGAGGGAGCTGAAGCTATTAGAATTTATCGAGATAATACCTGGACAAATATTTCTGGAATGAATGTCGGCACTACTTATTATCCATATTTTACTTCTGGGACTTGGACTTTTCCTACGAGCGTTACCAATACTACTGTAGGTATTTTTACTAGGAGTGTAGTCTTATCAGCTGTAAGTCGTGATACCAATGCAAACATTACAAATTCTGGTGGTACTCTCGATACTGGAACAAAATTGGTCACAATTACGGTGGCATGGATGGAGGGCTCAGTAAATAAAACAAAAACCTTATCATTTTATATAGCTAATATTTTTTAATTATGAATTTTCATAAATTAAATTTTAATAAAGGATATTCAGTCGTTGAGATTGTTGTTTACATTGCTTTGTTTGCAATACTTTCTATTACTGTCACAAATTCTTTATTGGTAATGGTCAAAGCTTTTTCTGCGACCGCAGTAGAAGCTGACTTTTTGACTAATGCTAATGTTATGGAAAGAATGACTCGTGAAATTAGAAAAGCGACAGAGGTAAATGTCGTTTCAAGTTCTGATATACAGCTCACTTCTGCTAATTCAGCAGAATTTAAATTATTAAATGGAAATTTACAGCTGATTGAAAATGGTACTTTGACTGGCAATTTAAATGCTCCAAATATTGTCGTTTCATCTTTGGATTTTGTTTTAATTGCAACACCCGTAGGAAAAGCAATAAAAATTGAAATTTCAGTGACTGATACAAAAGATAAAAATGGAAGAACTGAAAGTTTTTATGGTACGGTTTCTTTAAGAGGTAAATATTAAAAATGATAATAAATAAACAAAAAATAAATACTCAAAAAGGGGCCGCAATGCTTATCGCTGTAGTTTTTTTCTTATCCATAGCCACATCTGTCATCGCAGGTCTCGTATCTCCATCTGTTCGAGAATTTAAAATAGCTAAAGATTCACTCGATTCAAAACAAAGTTTTTTTCTTTCTGAATCTGGTATTGAAGATGCTTATTATCGATTAAAAACAGGTAAAGCTTTGGGCGCCTCTACTAGTATTACTTTGAATGGAGATACTGCTGCTACATCCATCACTTCGGGCCTTGGAGTGACGACCATTTCTTCTCTTGGTGACGTAAATTCAAGACAAAGAAATAATAGTGTCTCTGTCTCAAACGGAACAGGTGTTTCTTTTAGTTATGGGGTTCAGACTGGTGAAGGGGGAATACAGCTAAATAATAATTCCAGTGTCGAAGGTAGTGTCTATTCCAATGGTCCTATTTCTGGTTCAGGAAATATTACCGGTAGTGCGACTTCTGCGAATTCTGCTGCTCTAAGCTCCGATCAATCAAATGGTTCTGGTACTCCAGCATATGATATTACTTTTGGTAATGCTACAGGTACACAAGATTTTGCTCAAAGTTTTCAAGTTAGTACTACAGCACCAATAAATAAAGTTCAATTATATTTGAAAAAAGTTTTAAGCCCTGCAAACTTGACTGTGCGTATCACAGCTGATAATAGTGTTGGCCCAGCAGCATCTACATTAGCATCAGGAACCTTGGCTGCATCTTTAGTATCTACAAGTTACGGTTGGGTTGATGTGCCATTTTCTACAAATATTGAACTTATTGCTGGGACTACGTATTGGATAGTGATAGATAGTGCTGTATCTGCTACTGCTTACTATAAAATTGGGGGTAATAATAATGGTTATGCAAATGGCCTTGGAAAAATAGGAACATATGCCGGTGGTTGGAGTGCTACGACACCAGCAGGCCTGGATGGATTCTTTAATTTTTATTTAGGAGGACTAGTCGGATCTATTACTAGTACTGTGGTTGGTACAGGTACAGTGGGGAATGCCTATGCTCACACCGTCACTGGAGCGACAATCCGTGGTACAAACTATTGTCAGACTGGAAGTGGAAATAATAAAACTTGTAATACTACTCTCGCCGATCCTACGTTAATAGCGATGCCGATTTCAGAAGCCAATATTACAGATTGGAAAGATTCAGCTGCATCAGGTGGTATTTATACTGGAAATATATTAATTAATGGAACTAATACTTCTTATACTTCTAGAAAAATTGTCGGTAATTTAACTGTACAAAACAATTCTACTTTGACATTTAATGGTGTTATTTGGGTGACTGGTAATATTAGTGTAAATGATAATGGAAAAATAGCCGTATCGTCTAGTGTTGGTGGTAGTAGTGGAGTCATTATCTGTGACGGAACCATTACAATCGATAACAATGGTAGCTTTAATGGTTCGGGAAATGCAAATAGTTTTGTGATGGCACTTTCTACTTCGAATTCTACTTCGGCTATTACAGTGAATAATAATGCGGGAGCCGTCATTCTGTATGCTGCTAATGGGACAATAAATCTAAACAGTACAGCTGAAGCTAAAGAAGTGAATGGTTATAGTATTGTTTTAGGTAACAATGCCCATGTCAGATATACTAGTGGTCTTGTAAATCAAAATTTCGTCTCTGGTCCTACTGGAGGCTGGAATGTCTCAGGTTGGGGGGAGATATAAAAATCTCTCTTTTATAAGGAGATGGGTTGGGGTCAGATCGGATATGCTATAATATCTCTATGTCAAAAAAGATTATTATTTCCAATTGGAAAATGAATCCGAATTCTTTAAAAGAAGCGGTAAAACTCGCTAAAGCATCTGATAAAAAAGATGTAGTTTTATGTGTACCTTTTGTGTATTTAAAAGAAGTTAAAAAAGTTATTAAAAAAGCCAAACTCGGTGCACAAGATGTTTTTACAGAAGAGTCGGGTGCTTATACAGGAGAAATTTCTGTTAAAATGCTGGCTGATCTTGGTGTAAAATACGTAATTCTTGGTCATTCTGAAAGACGAGCTATGGGTGAGAACAATGAAAAAGTAAATAAAAAAATTAAAACCCTAATTGATATAGGGATTATTCCTGTGTTGTGTATTGGTGAAAAAGAAAGAGATGAAAATCATGACTACTTAAATTTTGTTAAAAAACAAATTGAAGAATGTTTATCAGGAATAAATAAAAATTTAATAAATAAAATTATCATTGCTTATGAGCCTATTTGGGCAATTGGTAAAAATGCTTTTCGTGAAGCGACACCAGCAGAATTTTTGGAAATGAAAATTTTTATTAAAAAAGTTATCATAAATATTTTTGGA
>CALQZZ010000054.1 GCA_943350065.1 Candidatus Nomurabacteria bacterium | reverse complement strand
TTTTACCATAAAAAGCAAGGGTAAAGAAAGTCTTGTCTATATAAAGAATTTTTTAGTTAATTGTAAAAAGTTTTAATCCTTTTTTATAAACGTCATCAAAAATATTATCTAAAAGCGGACTGATTCCTCTGCATTTATCAGCAAGAAGTTTTGCCCCACAAATGTAGTTACAGCAATCTTCAGCTGTCATTTTGTTAATTGGGTCAGAAATTAAACTTTTTACATTAGAAGTTTGATCAGCGATTTTTACTCTACGAACACTAATATTTTCATTGCTAAGTCTTTCCGCTTGTAATGCTTTACGTTCTTGTAGAGGTAGATCTTTAAAATGAGTGTGATCTGTAAGTCCTTCAACTATTTGCATTACCTCTGTTCCAAAATGATCTTCAATATCTTTAAGAGTTGTGTCTGTATCTTCAACACTATCATGAAGCCATGCAGCAATAATTTCATTTTCTGTGCCACCAGAAATCCAAACAAGATCAGCTACTTCTTGGATATGGTGAATTTGTGGTTTTTTTACACCAGTAATTGATATACCACTTATATGTTGGTGTGCATTTCTAGCAAACTCTTGAGCACGATTTAATCTATTGTTTTGATTATGCATATATGATTATCTTACATTAAAATATAATCAAAAACTATAGCTGGGAGTTTAGGATGACAATTATATAAAAAATGATATCTACTAGTTAATAATTTTATTTATTTATTTTTACCCCATTGCCATTTTGGCTTTTTGCCTTTTTTGTAGCAGATATAAAGTAAGAAAAAAGTTATAATAAAAATTCCTATCATACCCAAGACGAGATAGTATTGTACGAGCAGAGTTAGGGGAATAAAAATAATAAGCCATAAAAACAAAACCAGCCATCCTTCCCAAGTAGATGGAGTCCATCCGTATCCATAACTTTTCCGCACAAACCAGATTTTATTTTTTTTCATATTATTTCTTTTTTAAATTCTCGGCGAGGCGGAATTTCGTGATTTTTGATATTAATTGAAAGGGTATAGGGTCTTTTAATTGAAACTGGATTGTGCCCTTGGATGTCTTGTATAATTTTAATTCTTTTTTGAATTTGGCTATACCGGAAGATGTCGGGAAAAAACCTATGTGATTTTTGAAACCACCAAAGTGAACTAGATTTCCATTTAATTTAAAAGTAGGGATGCCGTAGGATATTGTTTCCTCGGCTTTTGGTGCAACTTTTTTAATCGTCGCCCGGACTTTGTTTAAAATAATCTGCGTATCTTTTGGGAAACTTTTTATATAACTATCGATATCTTCGCTTTTTTTCATTAATATAATTATAGCATCACTACATATAATTTATAGTTAGGGGATTAACGCTTGAAAAATTGGTCTTTTTGTTATAGAATGGTTTTGTTCTCGTTTTTACATTGGGAGATCGTCTAACGGTAGGACAGAGGCCTTTGAAGCCTTTAATTGGGGTTCGATTCCCTATCTCCCAGCTAGGATTTTTTAAGCTATAATATACTTATGGCAAAAATTATTTTTAAAAAAGATAAATACAAAAAAGTACGTGGAGGATATTCCAGGCTTTTACAAATTTCATGTCAAAAATGTAGTAAACAAATTTGTAAATATCAAAAAGATGGTCCTGGAAATTTAAGAAGGATGTATATTGATAGAATTCTAGAAAATAAAGTTCCTATCATAGATAAAAATCTTAATTGTTCTGAAGGACACTTAATAGGAATAAAAATTATTTATGAAAAAGAAAATAGACCAGCTTTTCGCTTGTTTGTAGATTCAGTAATAAAAAAAATTATTAAGGCTTAATTTTACCCTTATTTCTCAATAACTCGATTCCCACGTCATCCCAGACTGCCAGCTCTTGCTTTTTAATCTAAAATATTGTAATGTGAAACTAATTTCGTACTTTGAAATATAGTATTTTTTACTTGTTTATAAATGAGACCAGTATTTTGGATATTAAAATTATAATTTCTAAAATACTGGTCTTGTAAAAATACATGTAAAATTTCCAGTGCTAAATAAAAGCAGATGAAAAAAATAATTTTAGTAGCAGCTTGCTACACAATGACAACACTTTTTTCTTCCTGTGAAGAAAAAAGAGAAGGTACCATCACAGGAGTTGCTGTTTCTCTTACTGAAAAAGAAAAAGAGGACTTAGTTTTCGACAAAAATTCTGAAAAGGCGGTTGCTCTTAATGTAACATTTGATGACAGTACAAAAACTAAAGCTTTAATAATAAAAAAAGATTTCGCAAAAATTAAAACTTTTCCTGTTAGAGCTACAATTCATTCTGGCGGTATTTGTGGTTGTCCTACTAATGTTGAACTTTCTGGTAAGTAAATAATCAAAGGATTAATAAAAGACTTCTCTATAAATGAGAGGTCTTTTTTATTTTCCCACCCGCAGGCTACTTTTAAGCCTACATGTTATAATCAATCCATGGATGAAATTCGTATCACCAGAAGAAGTGGAATCCATAAATGCTTTTAGAAATGTAAAAGAATTAGCCGAAATTTTAAAGAATAAAAAATAAAATGCCAAACATTAAACCAACAAAACAAGTTCTCATGCTAACTGAAGCACTAAAAGAAAGAGGTGTTGTGTTCGAAGTAGAATATTGGGACGGACATAAACATGTAGATATTTATATACCAAGCGACAAACTATATATTGAAATTGACGGAGTTCCTCACTCAACAAAAGTTGAAAAAATTATTTCAGATTTTAATAGAGATTACTTTTCATTCAAAGGTGGATTTTTTACGAAACGCATAACAAACGAACTTATAGAAAATCATTTAGAAGAAATTGCAAATGCTATTGCAAAAATATCCTTTAACGCTCCAAACAAAATAGGGGAGAATTTGCATAAATAGCAAAATAAAGGCTAAATATTTATACACATTTTATTAACACAGTTATAACCAAAGTCAAAATATTGATATTTTAAAGTATGCTATCATTATTAAACGATATGGCTTTTTCTGAACAACAATTAGAAAAATGGGGCGAACCAATAAATGAAACCCATCAAATAAAATGTCAAAATACTATTGATGAAATAAAGACTCTTTTGAGTGCAAAATTTGGAAATAAAGTAACCTTAAGTTTACAAGGTTCATATAAGAATCGCACCAATATTAAAATTGATAGTGATGTTGATATACTAATTAAATATAATGGTGTCAATTTTGTTAATAGACAGTTTTTAACTCCAGAGCATGATAGATTATATGAATTATACCGAACACCAGCTACATACACTTTTTCACAATTTAAAAATGACGTTTATGATGTTTTAAAAACAAGATATCCTTACTCTGCTGAAAGAAAAAATAAATGTATCAGAATTAAAGAAAGTGAAGATAGGGTTAAAGCAGACGTTGTTCCTTGTTTTAAACATAGAAGATTAAAAACATTTGATGAAGCTTCAGCTATTGGTATAGAATTAATTACAGATAGTGGTGAAAGTGTTATTAGTTTTCCTGAACAACATTATGAAAATGGAAATATTAAAAACAAAGATACTAACTATAACTATAAGCCAACAGTTAGAGCCTTAAAGCATATACGAAAACATCTTGAAGATAATGGGATTATTGAGCCTGAATATATGAGTTCTTTTTTTATAGAATGTTTGGTTTGGAATACAAATCATTTTCATTTTACTGGTTCAAGAAAAGAGGTTCTTACTAAAATAACACGTCAAATATGGTATGATATGAATCAGTTAAAACATGCTGAATATACTGAAGTTAGTGATTTGAGGTGGCTTTTTAAAGGAAATGGTCATGATTACAAAAAAGCTGAAAAATTTATGTGGGAAGCTTATTCAATTTTAAAATGATTATTTCTGAAGACAAAAAAATAGAAATTCTTTTAGAAGCTTTAAAAGAGCGTTATATGTCTATTCATACAATAAGAGAACGAGTGCAAAACTTATCTCTTTGGATTATTGCTATTTTTTTAGGAGTTTCTGGTTATATTATTGAAAATAATATAACTATTACCTATAGTCAAAAAATTATTTACACAGCTATTTTTCTTTTAGCTATTTTTATATTTCGTGTTTTTTATTTACAAAATTTAGAAAAAGGTTTTAACTCACAAAGAATAACAACTGCAAATATTGAAGATTCTCTTGAGTTATATAAAGAAGATATTTATATAATCGGTAAAAGTATTTATCCAAAAACATGGAGAAATTCTGGAATGAAGGGTTGTGAAGGCAATTTCTTTTTTAATAATTACTTATTAGTTTATTTTGGAGTTGTAATTCTTATATCAATAATTTGGCTTAAGGGCGTATACTTTTAAAGTAGTTATGTTATGGAACCAATAATTTTAAATTACAATCTTAACGAAATCTTAGGCGATTTAGCTATTTACCAAAACCCAGATTTATTAAAAGATGAATATGGAAATTTACTAGATACTTCAAAAATGAATCTGTTAGATGTTAAAAAGTATCAAGAATTACTATCA
>CALQZZ010000053.1 GCA_943350065.1 Candidatus Nomurabacteria bacterium | reverse complement strand
TTTAATGTTTTTACATATTCTCTTTCTCCACGAGAAATTTCATCGAGTTGATCTTCCATTCCTGCTGTGAATGTATCTGAAATATATTCTGCAAAATTTTGTTCCAAGAAATCAGAAACGACTTCACCTGTATCAGTAGGGAAGAGTGTGCGTCCTTCTTTTAATACATAACCGCGTTCTTCTATTGTACGCATAATAGACGCATAGGTCGAAGGGCGACCGATGTCACGAGATTCGAGTTCTTTCACGAGTCCTGCTTCAGAATATCTGCCTGGTGGTTGTGTTTCTTTTCCGAAACTTTCGAGATTTATTAAAATTAATTTTTCTCCTTTTTTAACTTCAGGAAGTTCTACGTCTTCACCACGAGCATCACTATCAACTTTGAGCCAGCCAGGGAAAAGGACTCGTGAACCATTGGCAGAAAAATCTGGGAAAAGAACCTCACCCCGACCCTCTCCTTGTAAAGGAGAGGGAGAGGATACAGTAGCAGAGACTTTTGTTTTCAAAAGTTTTGCGTCAGACATTTGTGAAGATACAGTGCGTTCCCAAATAAGTTTATACAATTTTGCTTGTTCATCATTTGCACCTTCTGACAAATTTTCTACATGTGTAGGACGGATAGCTTCATGGGCTTCTTGAGCATTTTTACTTTTTGATTTATATGTTTGAGCTTGGACGTATTCAGAGCCGTATTTTTTTTCTACGAGTTTTACTATTTGTTCTTGAGCAACCTTTGAAAGGTTTACAGAGTCAGTACGCATATAGGTAATATGTCCTGCTTCATAAAGCTTTTGTGCGACTTGCATTGTACGAGAAGGGGAAAAGCCGAGGCGAGTAGAGGCTGTCTGTTGCAAGCTTGATGTCGTAAATGGTGCACGAGCGGAACGCTTTTGTTCACTTTCTTTTACATCAGAGACAATCCAATCTCCTTTCTTTCCAATTTCTAAAATCTTCTCGACGATTTTTTCGTCACGAGGTTCTTCGTTACAAGTTAATTTTATTTCTACTTTTTTTTCTGTTTTGAAAAGTCCTTCGAGCACCCAATATTTTTCTGGAACGAATGCACGGATTTCTCTTTCTCTTTCCATGATTATTCGAAGGGCAGGAGATTGCACGCGTCCTGCAGAAAGTCCGTAGCGAACTTTTTTCCAAATTATTCCAGAGAGATCATAACCGACGAGGCGGTCGAGTACACGACGAGCTTCTTGCGCTTTCACAAGTTTTGCGTCGATGTCACGTGGCTCTTTCAAAGCTTCTTCTACTGCTTCTTTTGTAATTTCATGAAATGTTACACGCTTGATCGGAGCTTTTACTTTTTTATCTGCGTCGAGGATTTCTTTCAAGTGCCAAGAGATCGCTTCTCCTTCACGGTCGGGGTCAGTCGCGAGCATTATCTCTGTCGCTTTTTCTGCGAGGCTTTGAAGTTCATGAATAACTTTTTCTTTGCCTTTTGATATTTCATAATGAGGCACAAAACCAGCAGGGATGTCGATCGCTTGTTTGTTTGATTTTGGTAAATCACGCACATGCCCTACAGAGGCACGCACAGTAAAAGCTCCACCGAGATATTTCTCGATCGTCTTTGCTTTTGATGGTGACTCGACTATTAATAGTTTCATTATTTCTAAGTATTACACGAAAAGTATTTTTTTGGCAAATTTAAGCAATTCTAATTTCTCCCAATTCTTCTTTTATTAAACCTTTTATTTCCATAATTGATAAAATCGAATTTGCTTTTTGAGTTGGCATTTTCATTGTTCTAATTAATTCATCTCTTTCAATAGGTTCACGTAATAATTCTACAACCATTTTTTCTTCTGGTGATAAATCTTCAAAAAGTTTCATTTGTTTTTCTTCATTTTCTTCTGTTTCGAAACCTAGGGCTTCCAAAATATCTTCACTACAAGTGATAGGTGTCGCACCTTCTCGAATTAATTTGTTTGTACCTTTTGAATTTGGAGAATTTATATTTCCTGGTACAGCGAGCACTTCACGATTGTAGTCGAGAGCCATTCTAGCTGTCACCAATGTGCCAGATTTTTCTTCGGCTTCTATTATGAGGACTGCTTTTGAAATTCCAGCCACGAGGCGATTACGCATTGGGAAATGATAGATTTCAGCTTTTCTTTCTGGTGGAAATTCTGAAATTAGGCATCCACCTGCATTTACTATCTCTTCAGCAAAATTCCAATTTGAAGATGGATAAAAAACTTCTTTTGAAATTCCATTTCCTAAAAATGCGACAGCCTGTAAACCATTTTGAATTGCGCACTGATGAGCTATCACATCTATACCTACGGCGAGTCCAGATACTATTGCAATAGGGTAGCCTTTTAATCCTGAAATTAATTTTTTTACGACATCTTTTCCGTAAGTCGTGCATTTTCTAGAACCGACTACAGCTAGACATACAGTATCCTCGTCTGGTAAATTGCCAGCGATATATAATTTCTTAGGAGGTTGAGGAATTTCTAATAAGCTTTTAGGAATATTTTCTTTTTCTAAAATCCGTAAATCGAATTTCATATATTTGAAATTATAACAAATTAATATATAATATAAAGATACCTGTCCCGTACTAAAATTTTGATTACGGGACATTATAGATAAGATTATTAGTTAAATTTTAGTATGGGATGTTAGACATTAAATTCATTCGTGAAAATAAAGAAATAGTTCAAGCTGGTGCTGTAAAAAAGCATGTGGATATTGATATTGAAAAGCTTATAGCTCTTGACGATGAGCGTTTGGTAATCTTGAAAGAAGTAGAGCAATTACGTACTGAAATAAACAGAGTTTCCAATGATATTGGACGCGACCAAGATTCAGCTTTGAAAGTGCAACTCATTGAAGAAATGCGTATTGTAAAAGATGAAATAAAAGCTAAAGAAGAAAAATTGAAAGAAATAATTGTTGAATGGCAAAAAATAATGCTCGCTATTCCAAATATTCCATCAGTTGATACACCAGAAGGTCCTGATGAAAGTGGAAATCAAGTAATAAGAACATGGGGAGAAAAAACAGTTTTTGATTTTACACCAAAAGAACATTTTGAACTCGGTAAAGATTTAGGAATAATAGATACTGAAACTGCTGGAGAAGTTGCTGGTTCTCGTTTTGCATATTTAAAAGGAGATTTAGTTTTGTTGCAGTTTGGAATCATTCAAATGTGTTTAGAGATGTTAACCAATAAAGAAACTCTTAAAAAGATTGCAGACGATGCAGGGCTTACAATAAATATAAATAGTTTTATTCCTGTAATACCTCCTGTTTTTATTAGACCTAATGCACAATTAAAAATGGCGCGTTTAATGAAACCAGAAGATCATTATATGTTTCCAAATGATGATTTAATGCTTATTGGTAGTGCAGAACATACTCTTGGTTCTATGCATATGGATAAAATCTTTGAAGAGAATGAATTGCCTGTTCGTTATGCAGGATATTCTACTGCATTTAGACGTGAAGCGGGAACAGCAGGGAAAGATACAAATGGAATTTTGCGTCAACATCAATTTGATAAATTAGAAATGGAAGTTTTCTCATTACCAGAAAATTCAATGCAAGAACAAAACTTCCTTGTTGCTATTCAAGAATATGTATTAAAAACTTTAAACTTACCTTACCAAGTTATTTCTGTTTGTACTGGTGATATGGGTTTTCCTGATAGTCGCCAAATCGATATAGAAACTTGGATGCCCGGTCAAAATAAATACAGAGAAACACATAGTTCTGATTCTACTGGAGGTTTCCAGGCACGTCGTTTGAATACTAGAGTTCGTAGAAGTGATGGAAAAATAGAACATGTACATATGAATGATGCTACTGTCGTGGCTATTGGACGTGTACTGATAGGTATTATAGAAAACTATCAGCAGGCTGATGGCTCAATAAAAATCCCTGAAGTGCTCAGGAAATACATGGGTGGAAAAGAATTCATAAAGTAAATTGATGATTCAAAAAAAAGTCATTTTAAATTCGCCTAAGGTTGAAGAACTGAAGAAAAAGAGGCGTAAAGAATTGCGTAACAAAATAATATTTTGGGCTGTTATTGTATTGGTTTTTTTTATAATTTTGATTTTTCTATCTCGAATTAAAAAAATAAATATAGATACTGTAGTCATTTCAGGTAATAAAATAGTTGAGACTAAAGACATAGAAAATATTGTGAAGATGGATTTATCTGGTAATTATATGTATTTTTTACCACATTCAAATCGTTTTATTTATCCTGAAAAAAAGATTAAAAGTGATTTGAAGGATAAATTTAAAAGAATTATAAATATTTCTCTAGGTCTAAAAGGTAATAAAATTTTAGAAGTAAATATTAAAGAAAGAGATGGAAAATATTTATATTGTGGAGAAACTGCTATATCTATAGATACCACGACTGGATGTTATTTTATAGATGATAATGGTTACATTTTTGATAATGCACCATACTTTTCAGATGGAGTATATTTTAAATTCTATGGTCATTTGGATGATACCGATAATAATCCTGTCGGTTTGTATTTTTTGAAAAATGATTTTATGAGAATTATTTCTTT
>CALQZZ010000052.1 GCA_943350065.1 Candidatus Nomurabacteria bacterium | reverse complement strand
TCTATATAATTATATTTTTATTTAATTCTCCAATTGCCGGATTGTTTAATTTTTAATGTATATAAAAGTCACAGTTACAGCGGGGGTGAATAAGGAAAAATTTGTAGAAAAGAAAAAGGGTTATTTTGATGCATGGGTGAAAGAAGAAGCCGAGAGAAATATGGCGAATACACGAATCATAGAACTCGTGGCAGAGCATTATCAAATTCCGAAAAATAAGGTGCGAATAATAAACGGCCACACTCATAGGAGTAAGCTTTTGACTATAGATATAGAAGGGGAATAGATTGTAATAAATTTCTAACTCTCTCGGCATATAGAGTATGCTTACAACAATTGCTTTTATTTTATTAGTTCTATGGCTCGTCGGTTTTATAGGCTTTCATGTGGTGGGTGGATTTATTCATATCCTTCTTGTGATAGCTGTCGTCCTTTTCTTGATTCGTATAATTCGTGGAGAAAATCCATTGAAATAAAGTTTAATTCATATATACTTTTATATATGAAAATATTTAAAGAATTCAAACAATTTTTATTAAGAGGAAATGTGGTAGACCTCGCTGTGGGTGTCGTTATTGGTAGTGCTTTCGGGACTATAGTATCTGCTTTGGTAAAAGATGTTTTGACTCCACTTGTCGGAGCTATAGCGAAAGTTCCTGACTTCAGTAATATGTCTTTTGTATTAAATGGAAGTAAATTTATGTACGGAGATTTTATTAATGCTTTGATTTCATTTATACTCGTAGCTTTTGCTGTTTTCTTTTTTGTTATCAAACCGATGAACCTACTCATCGCTCGTTCTCGAAAAGAAAAACCAGCCGATGACACAACTAAAAAATGTACGGAATGTCTTTCGACAATTCCACTCGATGCAAAGCGTTGTTCATTTTGCACTCAACCACAGTAGGGGAGAAATAAAAAAACTTCTTACAATTAGGTAAGAAGTTTCTTAAATTAATGTGGATCATTATTTTGTTTCCATCCGTTTTTCTCCATCAAATTTTGTATAAGAGGAATCTCATTTTCAGGGTAAACAGAGCTGTCGTTTATTCTAGTTGTAAGTGTATTTTCTTTTTCGTCAAAAATACGATCATACACTTCACCATATTTAAAACAATTTCCTCCTACAACGAATTTTGTTCCAACATGTAGTATTTCTGTACTATTTGTATCTTTATGAAAAGATAAATTTTTGGTTATATTCTTCTCAGAAGTTCCAAAATGGAAAACAAAAGTTAATACTTTTTTCATTTGATTTTGTTTTTTAATTAATACTATTTTTATTCACATAGATTATATCGCAAACAACATTAAAAGTCAATGGGTAAATAAGCTGGATTTTGAGGGGATTTAGCCCCCTAAAATAGGTCGATTTAGAATGGTGATGTCTTTATTTGCAAAGGGAAACGGGTTTGATATAATTGGGTTATGAGTGGAAAAGAAGAAAAAAAGAACATAACGATTGATGATTTGGCTGTAATGATGGCGGAAGGCTTTTCTGGCTTGGAAACAAGGTTAACTAAAAAAATTGATGGTGTTGCAAAAGACTTGGATCTTTTTAAACTTGATACTAATATTCATTTTTCAAATATAGAAACAGATCTAAAATCTTTTAAAAATGATACGAAAGAAAGTTTTCATGAGATTAATGAAAAATTAGATGATGTTCATGATACTGTCATGAATCATGATAAGAGAATAGAAGTTTTAGAAACTAAATAAAAGCGTTGCTCATTTTGTACTCAGGTTCAGTAGGGAAGAAATAAAAAACTCCTGCATTTCTGCAAGAGATTTTGTTTTTAAAAAATTTTTTACTAACCATGAAGAACTTTAATCCATCCCATTTTTTCAGCAACATCTACATACTCAAAAGCTTTAGTTGTGCCTAATTTTTCTGTAACTTTTTCAGCCCAGTATCTTTTTGTACCATATGAAATAAAAATTCCATCATCGTAACCAAAACCCATTTCTATAAGTTTGTCACGAATAGCATGAAAAGTTTTTGTTGATGTACTTTTATTTAAAAAAGCTGTTGAAAAGTAAGTTGGATCAACTTTAAGAACATCGGCAATAGTTGGTTCAGGTAGTAGGTGGTGTGCTGAATGTTTAAATTCTGATCTTTCAGAAAAGCTGTCATATATGTCTGCCCAGGTTCCTTTTTTGGTTTTTATACCAAGAGATGATAATTTATCATTTAAAGTTAGTTTTTCCATTTGGATTTTTTTTAAATTAATACTAGATTTCTGAACCTATGATAGCATAAACAGTATTAAAAGTCAATGGGTAAATAAGCTCGATTTTTAGGGGATTTAGACCCCTAAAATAGGCCAGTTTTGGGTCATATTTTAGAGGGCGGGAGAATGCTTGACTTCTGTTTTGCATTAGTATAGTATAGACCTTACGTCTCATCCAATTTGGATAGGACTTTTTATTTCAATAGGTATTGTTATAAAACCTTGAAAAGTTAATAGTTATTGAGAACCCCGACAGAGATGTCGGGAAGCAAGTTCTAGTTTTTTTCCACAATAATTTTTGAAGTGTTTTTTAAAATACTTCGTGAGCAGGATCGAGAATGTTTTAGAAAATTAAATTCGAGTAATCGAATTCTGTTTTTTATTTTGTTTCGTTCTAAATCTGTTTAATCAGAATCTAATTTTAAATTAGAGTTTGATCCTAGCTCAGGATGAACGCTGGCGGCGTGGATAAGGCATGCAAGTCGAACGAAACTTATTTTTCCAGAGATGCGATTATATCAAGTCAAAGGTCGTTTAAGTTTAGTGGCGAACGAGGTAGTAATACATAGGAACTTCCCCCTAAGTCGCGAATAGCCTGCCGAAAGGCAGAGTAATACGCGATGGTCTCGCAAGAGTAAAGTTTTAACGCTCTGGGAAAAGCCTGTGCGATATCAGCTAGTTGGTAAGGTAATGGCTTACCAAGGCTATGACGTCTAGGGGAGCTGAGAGGCTGACCCCCACCGATGGTACTGAGACACGGACCATACACCTACGGGTGGCTGCAGCCGAGAATATTCGACAATGGACGAAAGTCTGATCGAGCGACGCCGCGTGATTGATGAAGCCCCTCTGGGGCGTAAAGATCTTTTATGAGGGAAGAAGTTTATTGACGGTACCTCATGAATAAGAGGCTCCTAATCTCGTGCCAGCAGGAGCGGTAATACGAGAGCCTCGAGCGTTATCCGGAATTATTGGGCGTAAAGGGTGCGTAGGTTGCAATGCTAGTCTTTTGTCAAAACCCTGTGCTTAACATAGGGATCGCAAAGGAAACGGCATAGCTTGAAAGTGTGAGAGGTTTGCGGAACTAATAGTGTAGGGGTGAAATCCGTTGATATTATTGGGAACACCAAAAGCGAAGGCACTATACTGGCACATATCTGACACTCAAGCACGAAAGCGTGGGTAGCGAATGGGATTAGATACCCCAGTAGTCCACGCCCTAAACGATGATCTCTCGCTATTCGGAGTATCGACCCTCTGAGTGGCTTAGCTAACGCGTTAAGAGATCCGCCTGGGAAGTACGGCCGCAAGGCTAAAACTCAAAGGAATAGACGGGGACTTGCACAAGCAGTGGATTATGTGGTTTAATTCGATGGTAAACGAAGAACCTTACCAAGGTTAGAAATCTACGTGAAAGGTCCCAGAAACGGGATCCCTCGCAAGACTAGTAGACAGGTGTTGCATGGCCGTCGTCAGTTCGTGGTTTGAATTGTTCCCTTAAGTGGGGTAACGAACGCAACCCTCGTTGTCTGTTATACGTGTCAGACGAGACAGCCCAGTACAAAGCGCATGAGCTTTAATTTTAAAATTAAATGTTCGTGAA
This sequence comes from Candidatus Nomurabacteria bacterium, assembly GCA_943350065.1. Lineage (GTDB taxonomy): Bacteria > Patescibacteriota > Minisyncoccia > Phycocordibacterales > UBA9973 > UBA9973. The sequence goes on along the minus strand of CALQZZ010000052.1, from coordinate 885 downwards.
TTTCGTACTGGGAGGAAGGAGAGGATGACGCCAGGTCAGCATGACCCTTGATACCTTGGGCTACACACATAATACAATGGCCATCACAACGCGCAGCGACGAGGCGACTCTGAGCTAATCGTAAGAAAAATGGCCTCAGTTCGGATTGAAGTCTGCAACTCGACTTCATGAAGCTGGAATTGCTAGTAATCGCAGGTCAGCTAAACTGCGGTGAATACGTTCTCAAGTCTTGTACTCACCGCCCGTCAAGTCAAGGGAGCCGGGAGTGCCCGAAGTACCTCCGTTCGGAGGTCCTAAGGCAAGCTCGGTGACAGGGACTAAGTCGTAACAAGGCACGGGTAGCGGAAGCTGCTCGTGGAATAATTCAATTTGAAAATATGTCCCGTGTCCTCTTCGGAGGATACGTGGATAGGCCACTGGTCTATTCAAAAGAAATTAATTTATTAAATTCTTGGATTAATTGAGTCGGTGTTGTGTCGCTCAATTGACGACACAATGCTTGATCATCACAAGCTAAAAAGATGAAGTTTGCTCGGTACGATAAAACGAGATGACAATTTGGAAAGACAAATACCAAATTAAAATTAGTAGAACGAAACAAAATAAAGAACAGTATCTCAAAAAACACCCATTTCTGGGTGTTTTTTGTTTGGTAATTTGCATTGACTTTTGGCTCTGTAAATAGTACTATTAGTTAAAATATCTTTAAATTTTTAATAATAAAACTTATGAAGAATCAGTATAATCCTATTGCAATAGGACTTTCAGCCTTTTCTCAATATCAAAATTCAGTTTTTGAACCAATTATAAAATTGGTAAAAAGAGAGCATCGAGAGCCTAAAATTATCTATTTATTTTTATCATTACTTTTCTTTGTTTTTGCAT
>CALQZZ010000051.1 GCA_943350065.1 Candidatus Nomurabacteria bacterium | reverse complement strand
TACAAAATCGATAGTGAAAAAGGAGAATTAAATAAATATACAAAAAAAGAAAGATTAATCCTTTCAAAGAAAATGGAAAAACTTTCAAAATACTATTCAGGTATGATCGGGATGAAAAAAATCCCAGATGCTGTAATAGTAATTGATGCAAAAAAAGAAAATATTGGTGCTACTGAAGCTCGCAAGTCAAACGTACCAGTAATAGCTGTATCAAATTCTGACTCAAGTATAAAAGATATTACCTACCCTATCGTAGCAAATGATGCTTCAAGACAAAGTATTTCTTTGTTCACAAAAGCTTTCGCCGAGGCTTATAAGGCAGGACAAATGTCTGTGCCTGAAAAAAATTAATAAATTAATTTAGGCTCTAGGAAACTAGGCTCTAGGCATTAGAAAAATCTAAAGCCTAACTGCCCAAAGCCTAAAGCCTCTTAAAATATGTCACAAATAACTACAGAATTAGTAAAACAATTAAGAGATTCCACTGGTGTCTCTGTTATGCAATGCAAAAAAGCTTTAGAAGAAGCAGGTGGAGACATGGAAAAAGCTATTGTTATCTTAAAAAAATCTAGTTCTGATATTGCTATTAAAAAAGCTGGCCGTGAAGCCAATGATGGAGCTATCATGATAAAGGCAGATTCTAATAAGACTGTTCTTGTGGTATTAAACTGTGAGACTGATTTCGTTGCTAAAAATGAAGATTTCACAAACTTACTTTCTACTCTTACAAACAAAGCATTAACTGACGGTGTAGAAAAAATGAAAGCTGAAGCCAAAGAAATGATTGACCAAATAATTCAAAAAACTGGTGAAAATATTCAGCTCGGTGAAACAGCAGAAGTAACAGAAAATGTAGTCGGAAGTTATGTACACAATGGTAAATCTGCGGTGATTGTATCTCTTGAAGGTGGAAGTACAGAATTGGCAAAAGATATTGCTATGCACGTAGCAGCTATGAAACCAGAATATGTAACTCTAGATGAAATTTCAGAAGAAAACAAAAAAACTGTTTCAGAAATTTTTGAAAAAGAAGTCATGGCTAGTGATAAACCGGAAGATATTAAAAAGAAAATGCTTGAAGGAAAAATCGCTGGTTATTTTAAAGAAAAAACTCTAGTAGAACAAAACTTCATCAAAAATCCAGATGAAACTATTGCTTCCCTACTCTCAAAAGCCGGTGCAAAAATAGTAGAAGTAAAAAGATACTCAATATAAAAACAATATAAAAAACGACATTTCTCTGTCGTTTTTTATATGATACAATTACATTATGACTTTTATTTTAATTTTATTTTTCGTCTCACTAATCAGTATCATTTTTATTTTATATAAGCGTGTTTTGTTGATACGTGAAAATGATATGGTGATAATAGATGAATCCCCTCTACTACCTGATGCTAAAGAGGTACATATTCTAATAGTAAAACATACCAAAGAATTTGGGTTTTTTATAATTGAAATGACTCTTCGGACATATGTGAGATCATCTATAGTTATTAAAAAGAAAAGTTTGGAGCTTTATCATAAGGTAAAAGGAAGGCTCGTGAAAGATCATGACCCTGAAGCAATTCCTGAAAAAAAAGAAGTCTCAGTATTTCTACGAACAGTCTCTGAATACAAGAAAAAGATCAATAAACTGAAGAATCAGATCGTCGAAGAAGAAACTAATTCATAGCTTGATTAAGCTAAATAAATTTGCTAGTATATATGAGCTTTGTCATATGCACATAGTTTGACTGGTATGTTTGCTTGGAAGCAGCAATTCATTTAATGAGTGCGTAACAGCTCCTCAGTCAAACAACAGAGAGGAAGTAAACATCACTTCCTCTCTAATTATGCCGCTTTAGCTCAGTTGGTAGAGCAACACTTTTGTAAAGTGAAGGTCCTCAGTTCGAATCTGAGAAGCGGCTCATTAAATATAAAAACTCCCTATCTTAGGGAGTTTTTATATTATTTCTTAACAGGTATGATTTTTGTTGTATCTTTAGGTAAAAGCTTTATGATATTTGGATATAATTTTTTGATATCTTCTACACTCTTGAAACCTGTAGCTTTATTTTCATCAATAACCAAAGCTGGTAATTCTTTATCACTTATTTTATATATTTTCAAAAGTGCAGTAAGAGCTGAAACGTCAGTACTATAATCAAAAGAATAAACCTTTAAATCAGGATACTTTTTACGAAGCTCTGTAAGTACAAAACCTTGTTTTGTACACTCAGTACAATTCTCGGCTGTTGTATAAAAATACAAAATTGGTACTCTCTTATTTCCACAACGTTGATTAATCTTTTTTGTTAAAATAAAATCTTTAATTTCAAGGATAGTATAATATCTCTTTAATTCTGTGGCCACAGAATTATCTTTAAAATTATTTTCACTATAATCAATCTTTGAAGCCATATCAGAAAGCTCACCTGAAAGATTTTCAGATCCATCATCTTGCCCACAAGAAAGCTCAGAGAGTAAAGAAAATTGTGTCTCAGAAGATAGGATATCAGTAGCAAGTTTGTTTTGAACTTCTTGCATTGTCTCTACTTTTTTATTTGTAAAAAAATTACTTAGTCCACCAGCTACAGCAAAAAGACCAAGTGTGATAACTAATACTACGACATACTTCATCCAATCATTTTTTTTATTATTTTCTATTTCCATATTTTTAATTATTACTTTTAATCAAATAATCACGTTCTTTGGCCCAACTAGCCTCTTTGGAGGTCACTGCATTCCAGACAGCCTTGAGGAGCCATATCGGGGCTATAAACATGTATATAATGATAAAAACAGGTATATCCCACCAGATATATTTCTTTCTACCATGAATCATTCTACGGCCATTTAATAAGCCAATGATTACTAAAATATACAACATTATCGAAACAAAAACAAAAGTCCTAGAATCTAGTGTAAAAAAATCAAAACTAAAAACTTTACCATTTATAATATGAAAACCGACAGCTTGAGTTTGTAAAATTTTACGAGCAATGACGGTATACAACTGAACAAAAGAAAAGAATAAAAGAAATATTGTTCCAATGACAGAAATAAAACCAGATGGTAGTGTAAAAATTCCTATTGACCCATATTTAGGTTTAAAAAATAATTCTCGATAATCAAGTGCATTTCTAATGAAACCATAAATCCAACGCACACGCTGACGATAAAGTTTTGGCACACTACTAGGACTATTGGTGTAGACATAAGCATCTGGAGCATGATCTATTTGTAAACCATTTTTTTGCATACGAAGTGCAATTTCTTGATCTTCTGTATGATGTGCTTTTTTATAAATACCAATTTGCTCAAAAACTTCTTTACGAAAAATAGAAAAAGGTCCAGGTGTCACATGAATACCACCCAAAAAAGCTAACATTTTTTTATTATAATGAGCCATGTCATATTCAGCACGCTGGGCATATTGAATAAGATTTTTAGGATTATTTACCACAATAGATGGAGCGACAGCCATTGTTTTAGGATTAGAAAAATAAGTCATAATCCTTTTTAAGGCTTCTGGGTGAACAGTGGAATCAGCATCAAGACAACCGACAAAATCAGTAGTAATATTTTCAAGACCTTTATTGAGTGCATTGTGCTTCCCTACTTTTATTTCTTGAAAAATTTTAATTTGAGGATTATCTGTATAATTTTGTAAAACATCCCAAGTACCATCTTTAGAAGCATTATCGACGACAATAATATTTAATTTATCTTTTGGATAATTGAGGGCTGAAAGAGAATTTATAGTATTACCGACAGTATTTTCTTCATTATAACAAGGAACAATAATCGTCACAGATGGATAATGTTCAAGTTCAATATCTTTTGTTCTAATTACTATTTTTTTTCGATTTTCAAAAAAAGTTACCAAGAAAAAGACCTGCACATAAATAGCCAAGAAGGTTAGAATATAAAATATAATATTTAAAAATAAAGCCATAAGACCTTTATATTTTAACATATTATGACCTAAAAAGCAAAATCCCGTCGCTCGTGAGCGACGGGATTAATTGCTATTTTACCTATTTGTACTAGTTATTTCCTGCTTTAGCTTCTGTGCCACATGTAGCACAAGCCTCAGCACACTTTTGACATTTGCAACCAAAAATCATCATAACAGCTGAGACACCTACTAAGATGTATACTACAGCTTCGATTTTTGGCATAGTACCAAAGATCATATTTACAAGATTCCAGTTTGCACTCATAAACATTCCTAATCCTACTAATCCCCAGTTTATACCTCCTACGATAACTAATATTTTAGCAATCATTGCTGGAACACATTTTCCTTTACACATTTTATTTTATAATCACAAAAGAAAATTACTTATTAATTTTTCTTAAGCAATACAAATTAATTAATAATAGCTTAATTATAGCATAAGCAAAAAATATGATACAATGTTGTTATATTAATAGTTAATTTTAAAAAATTATGGAAAATGAAAACAACGTAGAAACAGTACATCATCATAAAAAAGATAGGCCAGAATTAACAGCACCAATGGCTACGATTATAGCTGGTATCCTAATTTCAGCCTCAATTTTAATGGGATTTTCTTGGATTAGTCCAAAAACAAAAGGTGACGACGCTGTGAAAGTAGCAGATACACAACAAGTAAATACAAAAGGTGAACCATTTGTAGGTAATGCAAAAGCAAAAATTACCGTGGCTTATTGGTATGATTACCAATGTCCTTTCTGTAAAAGAGCTGAGAGCTCTATCCTATCTCCCCTTTT
>CALQZZ010000050.1 GCA_943350065.1 Candidatus Nomurabacteria bacterium | reverse complement strand
CCCTTAAATTCAGATAGCTTCATTACAAAGAATATTTAATTTATTTATATATATTATACAGCATTTAAAATAAAAAAGCAAGTTATCCACAGGTTTGATATTTATGTTAAAATATAAGGACAAATGCACCATATCTATCACACAGAAGGAATAATATTAGGCAGTAATGATTTCGGTGAGACTGGGAAGTTTTACTCTATTTTTACTCGTGAATTAGGCATGATAAATGCCACAGCACAGGGGATAAGAAAAATGTCTTCAAAGCTTCGCTATGTTTTACAGGATTTCAATTATGTGAGAGTGGATCTCGTTCGTGGAAAAGAATTATGGAGAATTACTAGCGCTTCAAAGACAAATGAATTGGAAAAAATATCGAAGTCTGAGCTAGGTCTTAAGACTGTCGCTAATATTTCAAAACTCTTGAAGAGACTACTACAGGGGGAAGAACAAAATGAAGCTTTATTTCAAGATGTTTTAGATGGTTTTTATGTTTTAGAAAATAAATTAAATACACCTGATATTTCAAAAGAAGAAATACAGAATATAGAGATGGTTTTAGTTTTAAGGATTTTGTACCATCTTGGATATTTAGGTAATGATGGAAAAATGAATAATTTTATAAATTCACCATTTGCGGATGATTTATTACCATATATCGCCATAAATAGAAATATAATATTGACTGAAATAAATAAGGCTTTACATGAAACACAAATGTAATTTTTTATTTTAAAATCTGTCTTATCGTGTTATAATCAGAAATATGGAAACGGAAGAAGAAAAAGAAAAACTTCATAGAGTCGAAGATATGAAGAGTCGACTTTTTAGTAAGAGTTACAGTTCTCTACGGATTAAACATTCTGGAATTTTACATAAAAAGGAATATGATGTGGCTGATACTTGGAAAGAAGAAAAAGAAGAAAATATAGCAGAAAAAATTTTTATGAAAACATCAATCTTTAAAAAGTTTTTTATCTTTTCAATATGTTTTTTTGTGTTAGCTATTATTTTTGCTTTGTATAATTTTATCGGTGGTGGCAATACTGTCTCGAATGACAATATTGATATTGTCATTCTTGGAAATACTTTTACTGCGGGGGGAGAGGACTTACCTTTGCAAATAGAAATTACTAATAAAAATAATGCAGCTCTTGAATTGGCTGATTTAGTTGTCGAATACCCAAAAGGATCATTGGCTGATCTAAGTCAGGATTCTAATAAATTACGAGATTCTTTGGGTACTATTCCGGCTGGTCAAGTAAAAAGCGATAATTTGAAAGTCGTTTTGTTTGGTGAACAAGGAAGTATTCGACCAATCAAGGTTTCTCTAGAATATAGAGTTGAGGGATCTAATGCTATTTTTGTTAAAGAAAAAGATTATTCTGTCTCTATTAGTTCTGCTCCAATTGATTTATCAATAAATGCACCTGATACGGTAACACCAAATCAAGACATTACTTTTAATATTAAGGCAACATTAAATTCTACTAAGTCGGCTACTAGTCTTTTGTTTAAAGCCGATTATCCTCCTGGTTTTATGTTTAAAAGTTCTAAGCCTGCTCCGACTATTAATAATAATGTTTGGGACTTGGGTGACCTTTCACCTGGTGCTGAAAGTAATATTAGTATTACTGGTAATATTGTAGGCGCTCAAGATGGAGAACAAAAAACATTTCACTTTTTTACTGGTTCTAAGGATGAAAACGATAAAGCTAATATTGGTGTAATTTTTAATTCTTTAGGTCACACTGTTTTAATTAATAAACCATTCATTCAAGCTAGACTTTTAGTCAATAGTGTTTATCAAAATGAGTATGCTTCTGATTCAAAAACAAATATTTCAGGACAAATACAATGGACAAACAACTTAGATACTAAAATAAATGATATGGTAATTACTGCAAAAATTTACGGCAATGCTTTAGATCGACAAAAAATTAGTGTTTCTCAGGGTAATTTTGATTCAATAAATAATGTTATAGTTTGGGATAAAAATTCTAATCATGATTTTGCTGAAGTTAATCCGGGTAATTCAGGAACAGTAAACTTTATGATTTATCCATTACCACTCTTTTCTTCAAATGGTCTTTTGGTAGATCCATCTATTAAGATAGATATTTCAATTTCCGGAAAACAGCCATTGCAAGGAAATATTATTAATTCTTTGACTGATTCGGAGTCTAAAATTATTAAAATTATGTCTGATGTGAGTGCTTCAGTTAAGGCTCTGCATTTCACTGGAGCTTTTGCGAATACTGGAGATATTCCACTTAAGGCTGAAAAAGAAACTACTTATACAATAGTTTGGAGTTTGTCTAATACTGCAAATATTATTTCTAATGCAAAAATGTCTGCTACTCTTCCAGCTTTTGTGCGTTTTGTCGGGCCAGTGGATCCAGCTTCAGAAGATGTAAAATATGATGAAACTACTAAACAGGTTACTTGGAATATTGGTGCAATACCAAAAGGTGCAGGTATAAGTGGTAATTCTAAAGATGTTTCTTTTCAGATTGGATTCACTCCTTCTTTGTCTCAAGTCGGTCAAATACCTGTTCTTGTAAATGATGCAATTTTGACTGGACATGATGATTTTGCTAATGTAGATGTACATATTAATAAATCAGCTTTAAATTCAATGATAATAAGTGACCCGTCATTTGTTCATGGTTCTGAAAGAGTTATTCAATAATTTTAAAAAACATATATGGCAAAAGAAAAAGAGAATGAAATAATGGAAAAAATAGTTAGCCTTTGTAAGAGACGCGGTTTTATCTTTCAAGGTTCAGAAATTTATGGGGGACTAGCCGGTACTTTTGACTGGGGGCATTTTGGTGTCGCACTTAAAAATAATATTAAGCAAGCTTGGTGGAAGAAATTCGTCGATGGACGACGTGACATGTATGGTATCGATGCAGCAATACTAATGAGTAGTAAGGTTTGGGAAGCATCTGGTCATGTGGCTGGATTTTCTGATCCGATGGTAGAATGTCAAAAATGTAAAAGACGTTTTCGTGCTGATCAGCTAGATCCAAACCTTCAAGAAATTTGTCCTGAATGTGGTGGTAAGCTCGGTGAACCAAAACAATTTAATATGATGTTTCAAACAAAAGTCGGAGCTGTAGAAGATTCTTCATCTGTAGCTTATCTTCGACCTGAAACAGCTCAAGGAATTTTTGTGAACTTTAAAAATACCGTAGATGCTTTTCATCCAAAATTGCCTTTCGGTATGGCACAGATAGGTAAAGCATTTAGAAATGAAATTACTCCTCGTGATTTTATTTTCCGCCAAAGAGAGTTTGAGCAAATGGAAATAGAATATTTTATTCGTGAGACTGATTGGGAAAAGTATTTTGAATATTGGAAAGAACAAATGAGTGCTTGGATGGAAGAGTGTGGTTTTGATATGACAAAAATTCACGAGCTCGAAGTGGCCCCAGAAGATCTTGCTCATTATTCAAAACGCACAGTGGACTTTGAGTTTGACTATCCTTTCGGTAGAAAGGAACTTTTTGGTCTTGCATACCGTGGAAGTTTTGATTTAAGTAATCATAAACTCGAATATGTTGATGAGGAAAATTCGGATCCTTCGACAGGCTCAGGACAAGGAAAGATGGTGCCTCATGTGATAGAGCCGACATTTGGTGTGGATCGCGCCATGCTCGCAATACTTCTTTCTGCCTATAATGAAGAAGATCCTGAAAGACCATTCCTTAAATTTAAGCCTTCTATGGCGCCTGTGATCTGTGCTGTTTCTCCACTATTAAAAAATAAACCAGAGCTCGTAGAATATGCGAATGCAAAAGTCTACGCAATGCTTAAAAATGAATTTGGTCGCGTGGCTTGGGATGATAATGGAAACATTGGTAAGCGTTACCGTCGCCAAGACGAAATCGGTACGCCATGGTGTATTGTAATCGACTTCGATACTCTTACAGATGATTCTGTCACAGTACGTGATCGTGATACTGGAACTCAAGAGAGAGTAAAAGTAAGTGATTTAGTTTCTTATATAAAAAATAAATTAAATTAATTCTATGCTAGAATAGCTTCTATGAAAGCTAAAAAAATAATTTTAAAGAATGGGTTACGAGTTATAACTATACCAATGAAAGAAAGCCCGACGGTAACGGCTTTGGTTCTAGTAGAAACAGGTAGTAAATACGAGACAAAAGAGATAAATGGTTTGTCTCACTTTTTGGAGCATATGTGTTTCAAGGGGACTGTGAAGCGCCCTACTGCTCGCGACATTACTACAGAACTCGATACTATGGGCGCACAATACAATGCTTTTACTGGCCAAGAATACACAGGCTACTACGCAAAAAGTGATGCTAAACATTTCAAGAAAATTTTTGATGTCGTGAGTGATGTGTATTTAAATTCTACTTTCCCTGAAGCAGAAATGGAAAAAGAAAAAGGAGTAATCATAGAAGAAATAAATATGTATGAAGATTTACCTATGCGCCATGTGCAAGATATGATAATGGAATTATTGTATGGCGATCAGCCAGCAGGATGGAATATTGCCGGTCCGATTGAAAATATTAAAAAAATGAAACGCGATGATTTTGTAAAATACAAAAAAGAACAATATGTTCCAAAAGCTACGACTGTAGTAATAGCAGGGGGAGTGAGTGAAAAAGATATGATGATAGGGGTGAAAAAGACTTTTGCTCATTTAAAAAATGATAAAAAATCTGGAAAATTAAAAACAATTGAAAAGCAAAATAATCCAGTCGCTAAAATAAAACACAAAGCCACAGATCAGACACATTTTGTCTTAGCATTTCGTGCGTTAAATGCTTTTGATAAAAAGAGTGCAATTAATTCTGTAATGGCAGGAATTCTAGGGGCGGGGATGAGTTCAAGGCTTTTTCACAAGCTTCGTGAAGAAATGGGGGTT
>CALQZZ010000049.1 GCA_943350065.1 Candidatus Nomurabacteria bacterium | reverse complement strand
TTTCAACAGACATATCCTCTGGTTTTTTTCCAAAAACCATAGCAGTCACATGTTTCAAAAAACCAATAAACAAAAGAGAGACTAGAAAAATAAGAATTATTGAAAATAATTGATGATTTTTTATTCCAGCAGAAAGAAGTGTTAACTTTGTAAAAAATACACCAAATGGTGGCATACCAATCAAGGCTAAAAATCCAACAACAAAAATAACACTAGTGAAAGGAAGGACATTTATAGCGCCTCTAATATTTTTTATTTTTGCTGAACCATATTTCAATAAAAAATTACCAGAACAAAAGAAAAGAGCAGACTTAATCAAAGAATGATAAATCATATGTAAGGTTCCAGCAAAAATACCCAACCCACCAAAACCAAAACCGAGGGCCATAATTCCAGCATTTTCTATACCAGAATAAGCCAACAATCTTTTATAATTTCTAGAAGAAAAAATAATAAAAGCTGATATAAAAATAGATAGTGTTCCAAATAAAATAAGTAGATTTTGACTAAATGACAAACCAACAACAGTATCAGTTATTGTTTTAAATTTTAAAATAGTTACAAAAGCCACCGGCAACAAAGCACCTGAAAATAATGCTCCTAGCGGTGTTGGGGCTTTACTATAAGCATCTGGCTTCCATGTATGCATAGGTGCAAGACCTACTTTAGCACCATAACCAATCAAGACGAATATGAAAGCTATTTTGGCAATAACAGGATCGAGGTTTGTTGCACCATTTAAAAGACCATTCCAACTAACAATTGAACCGTTATCAACGGAATGTAAAGAAGTAAAATATAAAAGTGTTCCAAAGAAACCAAACAATAATCCAACAGAGTTCACTACTAGATATTTCCAAGCAGCCTCAACTGAAGATGATTTATTATAAAAACTAATAAGAAAAACAGTCGACAATGTTGTAGCCTCAATAAAAATCCAACTAAAAATTGGACTATTTACTGTTGTTGCTAAAAACATAAAAAGAATAAATAAATTCAACAAGACAAAATATTGTCTAACTCTAGCAGGTCCAATAATATTTTTAGCACTTTCTTGACGAAGATATTGTACAGAATAAACAGTCGTTGCTAGACCAATCAAAGAAATAATAAGTAGTAAAACTGCTCCAAAAGATTCAACATATAAAAAACTAAATGGACTATAGTAACCAAGAGCTACCACTTTCATAGCAACGTTGATTGACCCAAACAAAGCAAAAACAGAAGCTAACACAGAAACAAATTCAATAATTAATCTCTTTTTGGTAAAGAGACCAATAAGTGAAGCAAGTAATAAAAATGTAAAAATAAATAATAATTCCATAAATTTAATCTTTTAGGTTTTTCATTGAAGTAACGTCAATCGACCCGAAATGCTTTTGAATCATTGAAACAAACATTGTTGCTACCATCATCCAAACAAAGATATCAAAAACTATACCTATTTGCAAACCAGCAGATTGTTCTAGTTCTGCAAAAACAGCGAAGGCAACGATACTGTTTTCTAAAGAAAGAATAGCTACAATTTGAGACAATGCTCCCCTACTATTCACAATCAAAAATAAAGACAATAACATTGCAGAAAATGCTAGAGATAGCGATGCATGATTTGCTGGAATAATATTTGTTAATGAAGCAAATTTATCTGAATAAGCTACGATAATTAAAATAGCCATAATTACCAAACTAAAAGATGTACCAATATACTTTTTTACAGAAAAAACCAGCTTATGTTTTATAATTAATTTATTAAAAAATAATGGTGCTAATATTACTTTGGCAAGTAATACAATAACCGTAACCAATAACAAAGAGGGTTTACCTGTCGTTAAAAACGAACAAAACAACATTAAAACAATTGCGATTGATTGAATACCGTAAAGAAAGACCATCTCACGATTTTTCTTTACTAAATGTAAAGAAATAATACTTAATAAAACTATCTCCGGCAAAATTGTATAAAATAAAATATTCATAATTAAAAAATTAAAATAATCGCTATCACATTAAGAATAAAGGCTATCAATAACAGATCAGGTAATTTAAAGAATCGCAATTTTGCTATACTTGATTCCAATACAGCTATTGCTAAACAAAAAATAAATACCTTTAAACAAAAAATAAATAAACCGAAAAGTATCGTACTTAAACTAAGCGCCCCAGCTATACCCCAAGGGAAAAACAAACTGGAGCCCAAAGAAATAAAAATTAAAAGTTTATTTGAAGATGCCCATTCAATAAGAGCCAATCTTTTTCCAGAATATTCTAAAATCATAGCTTCATGAATCATAGTTAGTTCCAAGTGAGTAGATGGATTATCAAAAGGATATCTTGTATTTTCTGCTAATAATATTATAAAGAATGATATAAAAGCTAATATAGACGAAAGCAGTAAATGTCCATGTTGAAGAATTCCGACATTAGAAATAGCCAATAGATTGGTAGTACCAGCTATAAAAGAAACCGTTAAAAGAGAGAAGATAAAACCACCTTCTGCTAAAGCAGACATCGTCATTTCACGACTTGAACCAAAACCACCAAAAGCGCCACCTGTATCTAACCCAGAAAGAGCCAAGAAGAATGTACCAAGTGCCAGCATATAAATAATTACCAATATGTCACTAGTAAAAGTGTTGTTTACAAAAGACATAAAAATTGGAACACTCATACCGACAAAAATAGTCACTGAAAAAATAACAAAAGGGGCATATCTAAAAACCCAAGAAGCGTCTTTACTGATAACTTCATCTTTATTAAAGAGTTTCTTTAAATCATTATATGGTTGAAAAATACTAGCCCCTTTTCTATTTTGAAGTTTGGCTTTTATTTTTCTAATAATACCGACACACAATGGTGACATTATTGGTATAAAAACTATTTGAATTATCCAGATTAAAATATTCATATTTATATCGCTAAAAATAAAGTGACTATTAATGTAAAAAAGATATACAAAATATAAGAATTTACATTTCCATTTTGTATCTTTTTTATCTGCAAAGAAAGGAAAGTTGTAATTTTATGTAAGGGTGTGTAAAAATATGCTTGATATATATCTTTAATACTCAAAATAACAAAACGTGATTTTGGTAGATATTTACTACCGGCATCATTATATACTATTTCTTTTTTAATATTTGGTCGAAGTATTCCTTTTAAAATAACAATAATAGATCTAGAAAATCCTGTCGCAGTGATTTCCATACGTGGAGTCAAATCTGTACCACAATCCCAAGTAGAATTTATAGTTACTTTTTGATTTCTATTAATCAAAAACTTAGTCACAAAAACAACAATTAAAAAGATAATAGCAAAAAATATAAAAATAGCTGGGGCTGAAACAGAAGAGAAACTGTTACCGACTTTTAACATAGAGTCAGTAGAGAAAGATGGATAAAAAACATTTTGAGCAAAAGCAAAACTCTTAGCTATCTTTTCAAAAAAAGATCCCAAGTATCCAGAAAAAATACCAAATACTAAAGACAATAAAGCTAAAGCTCCCATACCAAAAAGTAAAGAGAAGGAAGATTCTTTAGCATGTTTAACCTCTTCACTTCTAGGACGAGCTAAAAATGTAGCACCGAATGCTTTTACGAAACAAGCTAAGGCTAATCCCCCAGTAAAGGCCAATGAACCAACTGCAAAAATAAAAATTCCTTTAGAATAAAAATCTAAAGACATTATACCTTGGAAAAGTGATTGAAAAGTTAACCATTCACTAAAGAATCCATTAAAAGGAGGAAGTGCTGATATTGCCATTGAACCAATTAAGAAGAAGAAGGCTGTCTGTGGCATGTATTTTATAAGACCACCAAATTCTTCCATATTTCTAGTGTGTGTTTGACTAATTACTGAACCAGCACTAAGGAAAAGTAATGATTTAAATGTGGCATGGTTTAATGTGTGAAAAAGTGCAGCAATAAGACCAAGTAATGCTAATGCGGGTAAACCGAGAGATGTAAAAGTAAGAGCACTACCAAGACCAAGCAAAATAATACCAATATTTTCAATACTATGATAAGCCAAAAGTCTCTTTAAGTCATGTTCTGTAAGTGCATATAAAACTCCAAGCAAAGAAGAGACAGAACCAATAACTAAAATAGTAAGCCCCCACCAAACAGGTACTGGCTGAAGAATATCAAGAAAAATTTTAATCATCATAAAAATACCTGTCTTGATCATCACTCCAGACATTAAAGCTGAAACATGTGAAGGTGCTGCTGGGTGAGCACTAGGAAGCCAAATATGGAAAGGTACAATACCTGCTTTTGTGCCAAAACCAATTATTGAGAATATAAAAACAAGATTTTTAATATATAGAGGAACTAATCCCATGTTTGATTTAACAATGTCAAAATCAAATGAGCCTGTAAATTTATACAACAATAATAACGCCAACACAATAAAAGCAGTACCGACATGAGTCATTATAAAATATAAAAAACCAGCTTTTACATTTTCTTCATCATTTCTATCGTAAACAACAAGGAAATAAGAAGCTAGAGACATCAATTCCCAAGCTAAAAGGAAAAATATTCCATTGGAAGATGAGACGACGAGTAACATTCCTAAAATAAAAGTATTATAAAAGAACCCTAAAGCACCAATATTATATTTTTTATAAAAATGCTTTACATAACCAATACCATAAATAGAACAAAACAAAGAAATTAAAGAAATTATAAAGATAAAAAAAGCAGATAATTTATCAATATGAAAAGACACTGAAAAAACAGAGAAAACTGAATGACCTACAGAAAAAAGAAGGTCTTGTCCAAAAGAAATAGCACAGATAGATATTATCAAACCCCAAACAGAGCTACTAATTGAAAAGAAACTACTCCAGAAGTTTGCCAATTTGTCGTTTTTATTTAAAAACAGAGAACCAATAGCTCCAACACTAAAAAGTAAAAACAAAATCTCAAAACTAAATTCTGA
>CALQZZ010000048.1 GCA_943350065.1 Candidatus Nomurabacteria bacterium | reverse complement strand
TAAATTTTTTTCTAATTTTAAATTCACATCTGCGATTCTAGTATCATTCTCTAAATCGTGAATAGCATTTTGCTCTACTAGTCTGCGCCATTCCCCTTTTGAGGTTAAAATCTTTTTATTAATTAAAACGTCTACAAGACCTTCTCCAGCATTTCCTTTTATTTCTTCAATCTCATCTGGAATTTCTTTTTTAGAAAAAGTATTTACGAAATTTATTTCTGCTTCTTTTGCTTTTTTCTCTCCGTGATAAATTTTTACTATTTCGTAAGCGAGTACCATTTTAAAATCTTTTGGATTCATTCCTTCAGCAATTTTTTTCTCAAAATCTTTTATTTGTAAAATTGGTATATCTGTACAAAGTTCAAAACCTTTTAAAATCAAAGAGTCGTTCCAGCTCATAACCTTTCCATATACATCTAAATAGTTATCTTCAAAAGAAACCATATTACCTTCTGTTTTACCCATCTTCTTACCATTATTATCTTCTAGAAGTTTCATTGCTATTACAGACTTATCTTTCTTTAACAAAACGGATGATAAATCGCGACCCATAAGCATATTGAAGGTTTGATCATTACCACCAACTTCAACATCCACATCCATAGCAACAGAATCATAACCTTGCATTAAAGGGTACATAAATTCATGAATAAATATTGGTTTACCTTCTTCGTTTCGGCGAGCAAACATATCGCGTTTCAACATTTGATCAACAGTAACATTTGAAGCTAATTTCAAAACATCTTCAAATTTCATTTTTGAAAGCCATTTTGAATTAAATTTAAATTGAGCCTTATTTGCACCAGTAAATTTCAAAAACTTTTCAGCTTGTTTTTTATATTTTTTTAAATTACTCATTACTTCTTTATGAGTAAGCTGTTTTCGGGCTGCCATTTTATCTGTCGGATCACCTATCATTGCAGTAAAGTCTCCCATCAACAAAATAACTTCGTGACCTAAATTTTGAAATTGTTTTAACTTCATTAAAGGAATAGCATGCCCCATATGTAGTGTAGGACCTGTCGGATCAACACCTAAATAAACCTTTAATTTTTTACCTGAGAGAAGTTTCTTCTCTAAGCTCTCTTTAACAAAGATATTTTCAACACCTCTTTCTAATAAATTATTTACTTTTTCTTTATCAGTTATTACTTTCATACTCGTATAATAACATACAATTTGCTATGATTAAAGTATGAAGAAAAATCATAAAAAAAGAGTCTTTTGGAAAAACCTATTCATGTTTGGGACAGGTTCTTTTATCTTTATTTTTAGTATTGTCTTAGTTTATATTTCAACTATTAAAATCCCTGATTTTCACTCTTTTGATGGAAGAAAGGTTATTAGTTCGACAAAGATTTATGACCGTACAGGAACAACCCTACTCTATGATATTCACCAAGATGTAAAACGGACAATTATTCCTTTTGACCAAATGAGCATTAATATCAAAAATGCGACAGTGGCTGTAGAAGATGCAGAATTTTATACTCACGGTGGAATCAAATTTACTTCTATTGTACGTGCGGTACTAGCCAACGCACTCCATGTAGGTAAAACTCAAGGTGGTTCCACTATTACCCAACAGCTTGTAAAAAATACTTTACTCAATTCCCAAAAAACAATTTTAAGAAAAATAAAAGAATGGGTCTTGTCTATAAAAATAGATAATTCAATGCCAAAAGAAAAAATCTTAGAATTATATTTAAATGAATCACCTTATGGTGGTAATATTTACGGTGTCCAAGAAGCCAGTCAAACATATTTTGGTAAAAACGCCTCTGACGTAGATCTAGCTGAAGCTGCTTATATTGCTTCCCTTCCACAATCACCGACAACTCTTTCCCCTTACGGAAAAAATCTAAAAAAATTAGAAGATAGAAAAAATTTCGTCCTCGGAAGAATGCTAGCTGTAA
Source organism: Candidatus Nomurabacteria bacterium (assembly GCA_943350065.1). Taxonomy (GTDB): domain Bacteria; phylum Patescibacteriota; class Minisyncoccia; order Phycocordibacterales; family UBA9973; genus UBA9973. The sequence goes on along the minus strand of CALQZZ010000048.1, from coordinate 3,066 downwards.
AAATGATAGATCAAAAAGAATATGATCAAGCAAAAGGTGAAGTAGTGACTTTTCTACCTCAACAAACAGGAGGAATAAAAGCTCCACACTTTGTTTTTTATATTAAAGATTATCTAGAACAAAAATACGGAGCAGATTTTGTCGCCAATGGTGGATTAAAAGTGACAACAACTTTAAATTATGATTTACAACAAAAAGCTGAGGCTATAGTAAAAGAAGGTGCCTTACAAAACGAAAAAGACTGGAATGGAAGCAATGCATCCCTTGTCGCTATTGATCCAAAAACAGGACAAATACTCACTATGGTCGGATCACGAGACTACTTTGATAAAAAAATTGATGGCAATTTTAATATTGCCACCGCTAGTAGACAACCTGGATCATCTTTTAAACCATTTATCTATGCTAATGCTTTCAACAAAGGCTTTACTCCTGACACTGTTTTATTTGATGTACCGACAGAATTCCAAACTACTTGTAATGCTTATGGAAAAGCCACAGCCGGTCACAATCAAAAAGATTGCTACATGCCCGATGACTATGATGGAAAATTCCGTGGACCAATGTCTCTTCGATATGCCCTCGCTCAATCGATAAACATCCCAGCCGTTAAACTATTTTATTTATCTGGAATGAAAGATTCACTGAAGACCGCTGAAAGTATGGGTATTAGTACCCTGTCTGACTACAGTCGTTATGGATTAACTCTCGTTATCGGAGGTGGTGAAGTAAAACTTTTAGATATTACTTCTGCTTATGGTGTTTTTGCAAACAATGGAATCAGAAATCCGGCTATTGGTGTATTAAAAGTAGAAGATGGTAATGGAAAAATATTAGAGGAAGCTATTCCAAACCCAAGAGAAGTTTTACCTAAAAATACCGCTTTGACTATTTCAGATGTTTTAAATGACAACGTTGCTCGTACCCCGACATTCGGAGCTAATTCAGTTTTAAAAATTCCAGGATATGATGTCGCAGTAAAAACAGGAACTACAAATAGTAACAAGGATGCTTGGACTGTCGGATATTCGACATCAATAGCTGTCGGAGTTTGGGCTGGAAATAATGATAACAAACCAATGAAAAAAGGAGGTTCGGCTGTAGCTGGTCCTATTTGGAATAAGTTTATTATTGAAGCTTTAAAAATTTACCCAAGTGAAAAATTTGAAAAACCAAATTTAGAAACAGATCCAGAAAAAGTAAAACCAATTCTTCGTGGTTTATGGCAAGGAAATGAAAATTTCTTTATTGATAGTATTTCTGGAAAACTTGCAACAATATTAACACCCAAAGAAACAAAAGTAGAAAAAGTAATTAGTAATCCTCACTCAATACTATATTGGGTAAATAAAAATGATATTTTAGGACCGGCACCAGTAAATCCATCAGACGATTCACAATTTGAACATTGGGAAATTCCTGTACAAAATTGGTTGGCAAACCATCACGCAGGTTATACTTGGATCAGTGCATCTCAAATACCAACAGTATCAGACGATGTTCATATCGAAGTAAATAAACCTGTGGTGACGATTATAAACCCCAATACAGCTATTACTACACCAGCTAATCAACCAATAAATTTACAAATAAACAGTACTGGTAGATATCCCCTATCTAAAATAGATGTTTTTATAAATAGTGTATATATTCAAACAATCAAACCTCCATTTAATTTCTCATTTACTCCGTCAGATTTAGAAAACCTTAAACAAACAAATGAAATAAAATTAATTTCCTACGATTCCGTCTGGAACCGCGCAGAAACTGTTTCCAATTTTAATGTAATACAATAATTATCTTATATCCTGTGGGGCTTTTTTGCCGAGGTTTTCAGCAAGTTTGGCGAGAATTTTTTCCTGTTTCATAAAAATCTCGTTTTTATAGATAGGTTTTATATTGAGCTGGACAGTTCCATTTTTTATTTCTATATCTTCTGATTTTATTTCAAATCCTATTTCTTCAGAAATAATTGTGCGAATAGTATCTTTTTTTAAACTTCCTGAAAAGAACAGATCATTGTATTTACCAAGAAGATCTTTTAGTTCAATCATTTGAGTATTTACCTATTCATTGGCATTATAAGATACGTAAATGACCCGTCAGACACTCCAGAGATGACCATTGGACGATTTGATTCATTTAGTCTTAAAACCATACTATCGGCATTTACAGAACTTAGACAATCAAGAAAATATTTATAGTTAAAAGAAAGTTCTACGTCCTCTCCTGTCAATGCTGCGTCGAGTCCTGTTTTATTTTCACCAACATTTGAATTTTGAGAATATATTTCAAATATTTTTTCTTTTGGTTTAATAGAAAGATTTAATTGATTAAATTTATCTGAAAAGATATTTGAGAGTTTTAAAGCATTCAGCAAGTCTTGTTTCAAAACTACAGCTTCAGTTTTATTTTCTTTTGGCATTATTTGGCGATAATCAGGAAAAACTCCATCAATTACTCTAGAAGTAAAATAGATACCATCCATAGACATAGATATTTGATTTTTATTAAAACAAACTTTTATATCTCCAGTATTATCTCCAAAAATACGAAGGATTTCAGGAATATTTTTAAAAGGTATTAAAATTCCACCTATTTCAGGTAAATCTTTTATTTTTATTTTTTTCTCAGCTAAGCGAAAAGAATCAGTAGAAACAAAGATTAAATCTTCATCATTTGAATAAATATAAACACTTGAAATTTCAGGCTTAATATCAGAAACAGCTGAACTATAATAAACAGATTTAATACCATCGACTAACTTTTTTGAATCAATATTAAAACTTTGACCTTCGACTTGTGGAATTGTTGGAAAATCTTCATATGGCTGACATTTTAATTTTATTTTACTTTTCTTTGTTTGAATAATAATATTTCCATCTTCTTCATTTAAAATAACATTTTCATTTTGAATAATATTTGAAAAAACACCAGAAAGAATAGATCCAGAGATAGCCACTACACCTTCTCTCTCTGTTTTTGCAGGAATTTCTATTTCAACACCCACGCTAAGGTTTGTAGCACGAAGTTTTAATGACTTACCTGAAGCTATAAAAAGAATTG
>CALQZZ010000047.1 GCA_943350065.1 Candidatus Nomurabacteria bacterium | reverse complement strand
TCCAATTTATATTAATTAATTTTACACCCCCACCCCAACCCTCCCCCTTAGCTAAGGGGGAGGTGGCTGAAAGCCGGAGGGGGTGCTGAGATACTACAAGAATATTTTTTTCTATATCTTTCGAAACGACATAATACCGATCATCATTACTTCCCTTTTTTGTAATAGTAAAACCATGTCTTTCACCGAGTGTATAAAAAACTGCGCCATCATGATAACCGATTTCTTCTCCTTTTTCATTTAGGACTTTACCTTGTTCTGACTTTATATAATGTTTCAAAAATACTTTTATATCTACAGCACCGAGGAAACAAATCCCCTGACTATCCTTTTTCTCTGCCACTGGAAGCTTGAATTTCTTTGCTAATTTTCGAACCTCTGGTTTCGGTAAATGACCCACAGGAAACATCACATGTTTAATTTGTTTAGGAGCCAAAGTCCAAAGAAAATAACTCTGATCTTTCATTGGGTCATTACCCTTTAGGAGTTGCATTTCTTCTCCTCCTTGTCGAGGAGGAGTGCCCTTTAGGGCGAGGTGGTGATTTTTTGAATTACCACCCCCAACCCCCTCCTTAATCAAGGAGGGGGTGCATTGAGCATAATGCCCCGTCGCAACAAAATCAGCCCCCATAGAAAGTGCTTTTTTTAGAAAGGCTCCGAATTTTACTTCACGATTACACATTACATCTGGATTTGGAGTTCGTCCTTTTTTATATTCAGAAATCATATAGTCAGCCACACCTTCTTTGTATTCTTTTTCAAAATCAAAAGTTAGAAATGGGATATCTAGATGCGCCGCGACGCGCATAGCGTCGCGGCGCTCATCTTCCTCTGTGCACACCAAAAAATCCGGGTGCCAAGTCTTTATAAAGACCCCTACCACGTCATAACCTTGATCTTGTAGTAATGCAGCCGTCACAGAAGAATCTACTCCTCCAGACATACCTACAAATACGGTTTTATTCTTATTTTTAATAGTTTTTTTAACCACGATTATATATTACAAACTAAGTAGCTTTTTGTAAAGCTCAAAGGTTGCACGGGCATCTGAGAGTCCAGTGTGAACATTTTCATTTATTATTCCAAAATATTTACACATTTCACGAAGTGAAAAATGTTCAAAAGTTTCATCACCATGAAATTTCTCCCAGGCCATAGATATAGTATCGAGCTTATGATAATGAAAAGTATTTTCTACTTTTGTTTTCAAAAAATTATATTCCAAAAAAGCAGAATCAAAAGAGACATTCTGCCCTACCATAATACAATCTTTTACTTTATTAGAAAGAATCTTCATCGCTTCAGGTAATGTGTAAGCAAAAGCCCAATCTTCTTCATTGTATTTATTTACTTTCAAAGCTGTTTTATCTGCATTTTGTATATGTTCTGGTTTTATTTTTAATTCAAATTCTTCTACCACTTCCATATTTGGTGCGACAATTACACAACCAATCTGAATAATCTCATGACGCAGAACATCAAGTCCAGTAGTTTCTATATCAACAAAAGATAAATTATGTTTTCGCATATAATACAAATAAATTACTGAGTTAAATATTTTTTTATATTTGCTCTATGCTCAGCAAAAGTTTTTGCATAATAAATACGACCAACATCATCATGAAGATAAAAAAAGTATACAGAAGATGTAGGATGAATTGCAGACTTTATTGCTTCTATTCCTGGATTTGAAATAGGGTGATCTGGTAAGCCTTTATTTTTATAAGTCCACAGATCAGCATCTACTTGTAGTGGTATACCTTTATTAATTCGATTCCACAAAATCCCAGCAATAACACCACGATCATTATCTCCTTTTGCTTCACCTTCTATAATAGACGCCATGGTGATAATTTGATTCAAAGTTTTTCCTGAAGAATTTATTTCTGATAATAATGGATTTATTTTCTTCAAAAAATTATCATGCATCATTTTATAAACATATTCAGCTTTTGCACTAGGAAAGAAAAAATAAGTGTCTGGAAAAAGATAACCTTCTTTGTCTTTAGCTAAAGTAATAAAAATATTTTTATCAAAATTAACCAACTTTGGAGAAATAGTATTGATAATATCATTAGTATTAAAACCTTCTGGAATGGTTATTTTTACTTCTTGTATTCCCCTATCTACTTTTACAATTCTACGAGCAACTTCAAAAACAGATATTTTTTCATTAAAAATATAGTCTCCTGGTAAAATTCTTTTTTCTCCGCCGTCTAAAATAGCCAAGGATTCAAAAATAGTACGAGACCTGATAACATTTTGATTTTTTAATTCTCTAGACAAGCTTCGAAGACTTGCACCCTGATCTACTGTAATTATTTTACCAATTGGAAAATTTAAAGTTGGAGATATTAAAAAATGATAACCTAAAAATACTATTAAAATAATAGAAAAAACATAATAAGAAGAATAGTGTATTTTTGTTTTTTCTTCCGCAAGAATAGGTTTCATAAATTATATAGGTAAGTTTGATGGTGGAGAAGCTTGCTTTGACTCGACACGCTCCAAACCTGGAACCTTGAGGATTTGTCCTGGGAAATGCCATATTGTTGCCAATTCTTCTGTATTTAAGACAAAAGTATTTGGTTGATTATATTTTTTTACAAACATTGAAAAAGGAAATGGTAATTTCTTTTGACGAAGTGGCATATAAAAGAAAGCTCTTTCTCTATAAGCATTTAAAAAAGTATTCGTGAAATCTCTTCTAGTCTTGTCACTAATAAAAAATCTATTACCTTGAAATATTTGAAAAAAAGTAGCCAAGCCTGAACCATTGGTACGAGCAAAACTATTTAAATGCGGTGCATCATATTGACGAAAGATTAGACGTAGACTTTTTTTATTATTACCATCACTAGCTTCTTTTTTAGCTACATAGCAAAGCCTAATACCTGTCTCAAAAGTAAGCTTTGTGACTTTTTGAGTAATAGCTGGAACTATATCTTTTTGCCATGGACTTGGCATTATGTTTTTTACCTTATTTTCATTTACATTTGTAAACTCTTTAGTAATTTTTGAAATTTCTTTTTCAGCTTCTTTCATTAAATTATGCTCATCAAAATATGTACCGATAGTATGATATTTTTTATCATTTGCCCTAATAACTATTTGCAACCACATCTGCTCACCTTTTTGTATTGAACCAAAAAGCTCTATGAGTGGTGAAAGTGGGTCGACCTTAAATTCTTCTTTTGGATCTTTATCAAGCCCAAAATCTACATAGGTTTTAATAGGATAGACATCGGGCTTCGTCAATTTCCATTCACAACCCCAAAAATCCCACCCACTATCTCCTCCGACAGACGGTACAGCCAAGGTATAATCATCAATTTCTTTTATCTGAGCCTGAGGGTACTGTGCATACATTTGAGTTTCGACTAAACTTTTTAAACGTGAAGGAATACGAATATAAAAATGTACTTGTCCATCAATAGAGACAATTTCTAAAGAAAACCATAAACGTACAGCGCCTTTCCAATATTGTGACCTTCTATCTTTACCGGCTATTTGATACAAAGAATTAGTCAAAAAAAGCTCCATTGCTTTTGGAGACCTCAAAACATCTCTCGGAGGTATTACTTCAAGAACAATCCACTTAATTCCGGAAATCCATTCTGTTTTGACATAGTGCTTCCAGACAGTCCAAGCAAGATAGCCCAAAAGCATGGTCACCCCAATTGGTAAAATAAATAGAAAAATATTATAAAAAAAGTTCCCTAATATATTTGTCATTAATCTTATTGTAATATAAAAAAACCAAAAACGAAAGGTTTTTGGTTTTTTTATATTTGACTATAGTGATCTAATGATTTTGAGTAAATAAGCCTATTATGACTGCTACGATGAGTAATCCAATAATAATCATAAGAACATGTACCATACCCTTATTATAATTATTTTTCATAGATTTAGACTGTTGTATAAAGACCGTTTTTATTCTTTTTAAAGAATTTTGGATTTTGTAAGTTGACTAAGATAGTATTTTTCTTGAAATATCTTTCTTTCATTACTTTCTCTACTACATCTTCTTTAGATAAAGGTCCATCTTTTTTCAAAATATCTTTGATGACTTCACGTGCGATACCTGTCTTGTATCCCCATTCAGCCAAAGCGTACATTCCACGTCCGACGAGCACAAATCTTGAGTCTTTAATAAGTTCATTGTGACAAGTAGCATAATGAGTCTTTTTTCCGAAAGTAGTAGTGATAGCATCAGCTACTTCTTTGAAATGCATTGGTTCACCATTTTTACGCATTACTAGAAAAGCATAATCTTTTACTCCACGAGTACGTACATTTGGAGATGAAGCACGTCCCCATTCACCTAGAGGATTCTTTCCGACTTTCTTTGACATTGAAAGCCAACGACGAGCTACTTCTTCATTTCTATATTTCTCTGAAACATCTTTTAGATTATCTAAAAACATTTTTATCATTTCAGTTTCAGGAATGAGATCCTGATCGTTCATACTAGAAAAAAGTTTTTTCAAAGAATCATGAACCTTGTCTACTACTTCATCATCAATACTCCAGCGAACATGAAAATGATCATCTTCACGGTGCTTTTTGAAAGCATCACCAAGTACTAAATAAAAATGTATATGATTTTGAGTTGATTTGTCTTTTGAGATACTAGGAAGTAAATCATGTTCAGCAACAATAGAACCAAAAGAACTCATTATTTGTTTTAATTCATCAAAAACTCCTTGTTCAGATTTAAAGCCTTCTCCTTTTTTAATAGACATAATAGCCGCATCTTCTATCTGACGAACTCTTTCACGAGTTATGCCATATTTTTTTCCTATTTCTTCAAGAGTTTTTTTCTCAGCATCAGTAGTCAAACCAAAACGATTCATGATGACATCGCTAGCTCTGTCTTGAAGATGTGATGTTATTTTTTTTGTAACTTGTTTTGGTTTAAATGATATTGTTGCCATATTTTTTTCTTTTCTCATTTTTTAGAGAAAAAATTATTTTTTAAAAATTA
>CALQZZ010000046.1 GCA_943350065.1 Candidatus Nomurabacteria bacterium | reverse complement strand
GATTTACTACTGGTGTTTTTGTAACTACAACATCTTCTCTCGATCGTCCTGTTGCGTTTACTGTAAATAAATTATTTGAGTCGTCATCAACTGAAATATTATTACCTCCATAAGGAACACTACCAGTCTTTAAATATATTTTAAAATGATTTCCATAACCCCAATTTTGAGAAGCAATCAAACTACTTGGTACTGTGTAACTTATTGAACCTGTATTTGTAGTAGTGACGCTAGAAGCAATTGTTGGTGTAAGTCCGTTATATTCTGTATCAATAGCTATAGAAGTAGAAACTGGAACATTACAGGATGTCCAAGTAACTGAAAAATTAGTATCTGCAGTATACACTTCTCCACCATTTGGTGAAGTTACAGTGATTGAAGGTGTAGAAGAAGAATTACATGTAGTAGGAGCAACAATAGTAAATGGTGCATCACTCACATCCCAAGAAGTATTAAATGGAACAGAGAAATCAATATTATTTAAATTATTTGAATCTCGTGTGGCGATAATTATTTTATATTGACCAGGAGCAATATTCCAACAAGAAATATGTCCCATATCACACACTTGTTGTGCAGACCAATTAAAAGAACCATTTGCAATTCCAGTAGTTGTGAGCCATCCAATAAGATGATATGGACTACCGACTGGATTAACAGCATTAGTAGTATTAGCATCTACTACGCCAACATACACACTTGTATTCCCTCCTTGCCAAGTAATAGAATTATTTGAACCTTGAATTAAAGTCCCTCCACCGTTTGGAGTTAAAACTCTAAAAGAAGATGCTTGTGAAATTTGTGCATGTACATGAACACCTATTAATAGAAAACTCAAAACCATCATCGCCCCTAATATTTTTTTCATAAAAAAATTTTTTATATCGAGGTTTAACCTCGATAATTAATAAACTAATAAATTTAAACCTTACTTTATATATGACGTATTATACGCCTATATCTTACATACCCATAATTATACCCCCCCCCGACAGTTTTTGACTAATTAGTTATGCACAGTATTTCTACAAATTTTGATAAATATCCTTTCTATGACCAATGGCAAATAAAATAACATTTTCGCCATTTAAGCGAAAAATGCCTCTGTAAGCTCTAGTAATTCTAAAAGAATACACGTGATCTTCGGGAAATCCTTTGAGCTTTTTTGTATGTAATTGTGGAGAAAATATATCTTTAATTAAAAACTTTTCTTGCTTCAAAAGAAATTCTTTATCCTTCTTTGGTAAAGAATTTATACTTTTCTTATAATTCTTAGTTTTTAACAAAATCATAAATTTAAAACTCTTTTAGAGATTGCTCATATGCAGAAAGAATTTCTTTTTTATTGATATAAGCATCAATGCTTTCAGTTGGTAATTTAGAAATAGTGATACCTTGATTTATCACAAATTGTCGCAAAGATGCATTCACCACATCTGCCAAAGAAAGCCCGAGGTCATGCGCTAAACTTTGAGCTTTTAATTTTATATCCTTTTTTGTTTTAATTAATATTGTTGTATCCATATTCAAAAGTATATACAAATGAATATATCCTGTCAAGTCTTATTTATTCAAAATATCACTAATAATATTACCGTCAGCCATAGTGATAGTACGGTCTGCGAGGAGTGCATAATCGAGTTCATGAGTCACCATTATTATGGTCTGCCCTTCTTTGTGTAAATCCAAAAAGACATGCATCACCTGCTCGGAAGTTTCAGAGTCGAGGTTCGCTGTCGGTTCATCAGCAAAAATTATTTTTGGTTCATGAGCGATAGCACGAGCGATAGATACGCGTTGTTGTTGTCCACCGGAAAGCTCACTGGGTAAATTGTTTTCACGATCGAGAAGATCAACTTTTTTTAAAGCAATACGAGCTTTGTCTTCAGCTTTTTTCATATCATATCCCTGCATCAAAAGTGGTAACATAGTATTTTCGAGAGCTGTGAGCGAAGGCAAAATAGCATAGTCTTGAAAAATATATCCGAGATCATTTAGGCGAATTGCGGTACGTTCTTTTTCAGAAAGTTTTACTAAATCTTTTCCACCAAGAAGCACTTCCCCTTCAGTCGGTAAATCGAGAAGTCCAAGCTGGTAAAGAAGAGTAGATTTTCCGGAACCAGACTTTCCTGTGACAGTGAGGAATTGTCCTTCGGGCACAGTGAAAGACAAATTGTTTACTGCGACAATTCTAGCGTCTCCACTCTTGAATGCTTTTGTAAGTTTTTTTATTTCTAACATTTTATTTATTTGCACCACTTTCTGCGATAGCAGAAAGTGGTGCATTTTTTATCTTCCCAAAATTGCTGATAATGTATTTTGTTTGATGACAATTCTAGCCGGAATATAACCAGCCACCATTGTGGTTATCAATAATATTGTCGCACGCCAAAGTGATGTCGGAAGTGTAGCTACAAGGATACCATCAGAAAACGGAAAGTTTATCGGATGTGCTGCAAAATATGGTTTAATTAAAAAGAAAATCAAAGACATACCAATAATTATTCCAAATCCAGCATAAATAAATGCTTGATAAATATATGAATAAAGTATCGCTCTTTTATTCAAACCAATACCTTTCATAATACCGATATATCGGCGACGTGTAATAGCATTCACGAATATTACGATGAAAATAGTAATAGATGCCACGACAAGTCCAATACCAGAAATAGCACTACCGAGAATTCCAAAAGTTACTTTCATATCTTTCAAAAATTTTGGTGAAGCGTCATCGGCTGTCTGCACACGAGCATAATCCCCCACTCCACTTTTTATTAAAAAGTCACGAGCAAAAATAGGATCAGCATTTGGTCTTAGTTTTATAGCGATTGATCCAGCATCGAGAGTGGTTTGTCCTGTTAACTTTCTTACTTCAGAATCAAGGGCTACCACAGATGTATCAAATACATCTACCTTGGATGACAATATTCCTTTTACAAAATATTCTTTGGAATAATCTCCCACAGTAAGACGAACTCTTTGTCCAATAACAATATTTTTTAAAGTTTGAAAACCAGGGGCTTCGATAGGTGTAAATTCGTATAAAAGATTTTTACCGAGCAATACACTATCCTGATCATTTGATTCTAGATATGAACCACGAATTACAAACTTTGATACACCAGAAAAATCTTGTTCTTGTTTTGGATCAATTCCGAGAAGAGAACCAGAGACACCATCTCTCTTGTCCCCTGGCTTTATAGTATCTCGATAATTTGATTCTACTAATGCACCACCAGTATAACGTACAGAATAATTTTTAAAATCTGGCAAAGTCTTTACGATAGATTCCACTTTTGGAGTCTGATCGATATATGAGCGATTTAAAAAAGAAGATATGACCACATCTCCTGTAGAATATTTTTTTTGTGCATCTTCAGAACCCTGAATAAGCCCTACCAATATACCAGACACGACGATAAGGTTTAAAAAAGTTAATGTCATCACGAAAATAATCAAAGCTGTGGTCCATTTATTTGCATGCTGAATATCACGTTTAGCCAAAAACCAACCGACGATTAAATTCTGAGAAAGAGAATTTTCAATTTTTATTTTGTCTTCCATTAATTTGTATAAAGCACTACTTTTTCATTTTCACTTAGACCAGATATTATTTCAACTAAATTATTATCTCCGACAAAACCAGTGACGACTTCTCTCTTTTCATTTGATTCACTCTTATCATTTGTAATAATGTCTACAAAACTTTTTTCTCCTTGTCTTGTTATGGCAATATTAGGTACAGCTAAAACATTATTTTTTTGTCCTGCCAAAACATTTATATTCGCATTCATTCCTGGGCGAATAGTCTCATCACTTTTATCGATACTCACTTTTATTTTATAATTTACAACTCCATTATTTGTCTGAGCTGATGGATCTATTTGAGCGATCACTCCTGTAAATTTTTTATCTTTTCCAAAAGCATCAAAAGTGATTTCTACACTTTGTGCGACTTTCAATAAAGAAATATTGGCTTCATTTATCAATGCTTCTATATATAGATTTTTTATATCTTGAACAGTGATCACAGATTTACCAGCATTTGCCAATTCACCATATTTTATATCTACCATTGTCACAGTTCCATTTGCTGGTGCACGAATTATAGTATCTTCGTATGTAGCTTCTGCTGATTGTAATACTCCCTGAGCAAAAACTATTTCTGCCCCACCGACAGAGAGCTCAGCTTTTTTCTGAGCAAGGACTGACTCAGCATTGGACACAGCAATATCACGAGCCTTCAAAGCATCTTGATAAGCATTATAATTTTTTAGGTAATCAGATGTATTTTTATTTGGTATCTCTATCTTCCAATTAATATCAGTAGAATTTGTAGAATCTGGAGCAATTTTTATATAAAGACCAGAATCTCCTAGCGGTTGTGGGGAATTATAATTTAATGTTCCATAACCATTTACCAAACCAGACAAATCAAAACTATGCCCATTTACAGATTGATAAATTTTAATATTAATGATTCCTTCTTTATTCAAAAGATATGTTCCAGAAATAAGAGGAGCAACATAATCTTTATTTAAGTCCTGTGGAACAGCTTCAATGGTAGAATTTAATAGAGTATTGTAAGCATTGTTAACTAAAAGATCCTGTGCTTTTTTTATATTTTCTAAATCAATTTGAGCAGAAGTAAATGAGACCTCTGACAATGCATTACCATTATTAGTAGAGCTAGAACCATATTTTGCTTGTGCTGACATCAAGCTTCCACGAGCTTGAGTGAGTGAAGCTTGAGCTTGACCTTGATCTAAAGTAGCTAAAATTTGGCCAGATTGAACAGTGTCACCTACTTTTACTTTTAAAGATTTTACTACACCACTCTTATTAAAAGAAAGATTTAAATCTGTATTAGAAATGACTTGACCAGTGGCACGCACAGATTGAACCAAATTAGTAACTTTTACAATTTCTGTATTTAAGGTGTTAGTCTTATTTGAACGAAAAATAAAAAAACAAATTACAATTATAATAGCCAAAATAATTAGTACAGCTTTCTTTTTTAAGACAAGAAAAATTTTTATTTTTTCAAAAGTATTTTTTAATT
>CALQZZ010000045.1 GCA_943350065.1 Candidatus Nomurabacteria bacterium | reverse complement strand
TTTTATTATATCATATATATTCAAATTTTTATTCAGCAACTGGAGCTTCTTCTTCTTTCTTACCCTTCTTTTCTACTTCAATTGCTGATAGATCTACTGGAGCGACTTCTACTTCCTCTTTTTGTACAGCAATACTTGCTACTACTTCTTCCAATGCAGTTATTATAGTAACGTTTGCTGGAATAGAAATATCTGAAACTAATACGACGTCATCGACAGTAATTAATTTTGAAATATCAATTTCAAGATTATGCGGAAGATCTTTTGGAAGAGCCTCGACTTCGACTTCGTGAAGAACTTTGACAAGTGATCCTAGACCACCTTTTACAGCAGCTGATACACCAGTAAATTCTACAGGAACGTGAACCTTGATTTTCTTATTCATATCAACGACTAAGAAGTCGACATGTATTGGCTCATCAGTAACAGGGTGAACTTGAACTTCGTGGATAAGAGTATCTACAGCACCAGATTCTGCTTCAATCTTTACAGTAGAAGATTCTCCAGCTTTGTGCCAAACTTTTTTAAATTCAACAGATGAAATAGTAATAGGAGTTGTTTCTTTGCCCATACCGTAAAAAACAGCTGGGATTTCTCCGCCTTTTCTTAAAGCAGACAAATCTGCCTTTGGATCTCTTGTTTTAGCTTTTATTGTGAACATGAACTCTATTATATATAAAAAAACTGAAAATGCAAGTCTTTGGAACTAATTACACCCCGTGATGTGGTTTTGGGTGTTCTATAGCTAAATGACTAGCTATATATTCTTTTGTACCGCCTTGCCCGTTTCCAGATAGGGCTATCTTTTTACCAGGATTTAAAATATTATTCGGGTCAAAAATAGTCTTTGTTTGTTTGAATAAATTGTAAATTCTTTCACCATACATCTTTTCTAGGTATGGAGTTCGTACTATTCCATCATTATGTTCAGCCGTTATAGACCCATGATAACGCAAAACTAAATCATAAACTTTTTCTCCGAGTTCTAAAATTATTTTTGCAGTATCAGGACGAGTGAAATCCATGAGTGGAATTATGTGAAAATTTCCATCACCAGCATGCCCTGCTATTGTGTATGTAATATCATAATTTCCTAAAATTTTATTTAACTCTGGAATAAATTTTGGTAAAAATTCTGGACGAACAATAATATCATCGATAAATGGTGCTGTTCTTTTATTCGCGACATGTTTACGAAGTAAATTGAAACTTTCTCTACGAATATCCCAATACTTTCCTGCCTCTGCATCTGATTTCGTAATATGAACTTTTAAATTAAAATGTTTTATCGCTTCTTTTAATTTTATACATTGAGTATTCGCTTGCTCTTCATTATCGCCAGCAAATTCTACAAGCAAAATCATTTTAGGAAAACCGCCTGTAATCATCATTCCGAGCTCTGGCAAGAATGACCACATAAATTTAATCATACCTATTAATCCTTTTGTTTTTAAAAAGTCTGGAAAAAACTTCACGGCAAGCTTCATCGTCTTGTCATCATATGTTTCCAGTGTCTCAGGATTCAAAGGTAAAATCTCATCCACGAGTCTACCTAATGGTTCCAAATCTGTCATAAAAACAGCTACGAGTTTTGAATACTTTGGATTTTTTACAAGTTTAAAAGTAACTTCTGTCGCTATACCTAAAGTTCCTTGAGAACCAACGAGGAGTTTATTTAAATCAAAGACTTTATTATTCACCCCTCCGGCTCGAGTACTCGCCACCTCCCCTTCGTAAGGGGAGGAAAAATTACGAATTAAATTCCACAAATAATATCCAGCGGAATTTTTATGAACTTTTGGTTTTGCTTGAGCTATTTCTTCTTCATTATTTTTTACTAATTCAAAAATCTTTTTACTATATTCGTCTTGATTAGAAATTTGATTTTCTGGAATTGATTTTATAATTCTCTCTACTCCATCAGTAAAAACAACCTTTGATTCTATTATATAATCTTCAGTCTTCCCGTATTTCAAAGTTCTCTCTCCTGCAGAATTATTTCCAAACATTCCACCCATAGCATTTAAACCTTTAGATGCCGTATAGCATGGTAAAATAAGACCGCGTTCCAAAGTTATTTTTTCAAAATCTCTGTAAAACATTCCAGGCTGAACAGTTATAGTGTTTTCCTGGAAACTAATAAGTTTATTCATATATTTAGTAAAATCTAAAATTATAGATTCACCAATAGCCCCGCCAGACATATCTGTTCCTGCACAACGGCATGTAATAGAAAGTAAATCTGCCTTTTCATGCAATCCTTTATTTTTTACGTCTTCATTATTTTTAGTTACAAATTTAACTAAATTCTGAACGTCCTCACTATCTTTTGGGAAAATTACAAACTTCGGACGAATTTCGAAAATACTCGCATCATGAGAATATTTTTTAAGTGTTTCATCACTATCATCCACTTCCCCTTTTATTATTTTTTGTATTTCTTCTTTCAAAATATTATTGCATTCCATTAAATAATTTTAATCTTGATTCTACTACAGCTTCGATAGCATCAACTGCAGGCTGTAGAATTTTCGCAGGAGTTATTTCTGTCGGATTTGCAGCAATTGTTTTTTCTACTGCTTCTTTGAATGCGAGACGGATTTCACTGTTTATATGCACGATAGAAATTCCAGCTTTGATAGCATTTGTAAAATCTTCGTCGCGAAGACCTGAACCTCCATGAAGCACGAGTGGTATACCTGTAATATTTTTTATTTCACCTACGAGTACTGCATCAATATGTGGTTTACCTGTCTTTATGAGTCCATGAATAGATCCGACAGATGGAGCAAATAAATCAATTCCAGTAGCATCTACGAAATTCTTCGCATCTTCGGGTTTGGTAAGTACTCCTGCACCTTCTGGAATACTGTCGCGAATCACAGAACCAGAGCCAATAAAACCGAGCTCTGCTTCGATCAAAACATCTCTTCCTGTATTTTTTGTAACTTCACGTGCGTAGTCTACGCACTTTTTTGTAATGGCTACATTTTCTTCGAAAGGAAGTTTTGTATTATCTATAATAGCCATATCGAAACCAACGTCGATACATTTCTTTACTGATTCGAAAGATGCATGATGATCGGCATTTAAAAATATCGGATAATTATCACGAGTACGAATTTCACTCACTAATACATAAACTTCTTCGAGTCCTGCGAATTTTTCTTCACCTTCTGAGACTCCGATAATAACTGGTAAATTTAATTTCTTTGCCGCAGCATAAATACCATGTAATGCTTCTAAATTTGAAATATTAAAATGACCAATAGCAACACCTTTTTCCTGCGCTTCTTTTATATATTCACGTAATGTTTTCATGCGTATATTTTACCATATTAAAAATAAAAAAAGCCATCATGTTTTCACACGATGGCCTAAATACTACTGTAATGCAGTTCTCATTACTAACGAATGAAGGATATCTTCATTCAAATTTCCACTGTTTACTTTAATCTTTTCTAGCATTTCTTTACGATCTTTGCTTGTAAGTATTCGTGCATCGTTTTGTCCTTTTAAATAAGATGCAACCAAACTAATAAATTCAGGAGCTATATCAGAAACAAAATCCATTTTTATTAAAAAATTACAAATAGCATTTGCTTCTCCGGTGTTTAATTTTTTGCTTTCATTATCAAAAACTATTTTAAGTATTTTTGATAACCTTTTTTCTCTTCGAGAAAATAAAGCTATAATTTCATGATCTTCTCCTTGAGTTTTTTCAATAAATTTTCTATATATAAGAAGTAAATAATATTTACGCTTAATATCTTTAAAAGAATAGTTAAATCCATCAATTTCACTTTTACTCATTTTAGAAGAACCAAAAACCAAACCGATAGATTCTATTATTTCTGGTATTAAACTTTTTTTAAGCTCCCCTTCTATGTGCTTAGAATTTTTTCCATAAAAATAATTTTTACGAATAAAATCTGAAAAAAGACTTGAACTTTCTTTTGGAACTGGGCTTTGCAAATATTCCCTTAAAACACAAACAAAAAGTTCTTTACGAATTTTTGCTAATTCTTCAAAAATTTCCTGCTTCATTTTGTTGGGAACATGTTCAGTGTTTCTTTTTATGTCTTCAAAATAATTAACTAAATGAGCAACATAAATTCTTTCTATTTTTCTTAAAAAGACAAGATTTATAACTCGTTTTAAAAAAGAAGTGAAAGAAATTAAATTTTCAACCCAAACCTTATATTCTGATTCATTAAATGAATCTATTTTTTTAAAGTCAGCATCATCACAAAAAATGATGTTTTTTGAAAGTAATTGTAGCCAATTTGACTTAAAAAGGATAGCAGGCAATAAAGCATTAATAAAATTAACGAATTTAACATTACCCATTTTGAGCAATTTATCTATTGTATTTTTCATTTGTAAAAGAATTTATATTGTTTAACTTATTTTTCTTTTACAATACAGAGTTTATTTTAATAAGTCAATAAGGAGTTGCTTTGCTACTTGGGGATTCGCGGAGCCTTTTGTTTCTTTCATCATTTGACCGACGAGTGACATAAGGGCGACTTCTTTACCACCCTTATAGTCAGCAACGACTTTTTCGTTTCCTGCAATAATTTTTTGAGCAATTTCTGTTAGTGCGCCTGTATCGTTTTTCTGAAGTAAATCTTTTTCTGTAGCTATTTTAAGTGGACTAGCATCTTCGACAACAATCATTGCAAGAATATCTTTTCCAGCACGTGAAGAAATTTTATTTTCAAAAATTAATGTGACAAGTTCAGCAAAGTTAAAAGCACTTGGCTTTTTTATTTCAGGATTATTTTTCCTTAGACCGATAAAGTCTGTCGTTATATAGTTAGAAGCAACTTTTGCTAAATCTTTATTATCACTGAGTTCTACAATTATTTCTTCGAACCATTTTCCGAGTTCTAAATCATTGATATAGACTTCTATGTCTTCGTCTTTAATTCCATATGCTGTTTTATATCTATCTCTCTTTTGTGCTGGAGTTTCTGGTAAATTTTTCTTCATAGCTTCTAAATCAAAAGCTTCGTGAAGTTTCATCTTTGGTAAATCAGGATCTGGGAAATAACGATAGTCCTGA
>CALQZZ010000044.1 GCA_943350065.1 Candidatus Nomurabacteria bacterium | reverse complement strand
TGTTTATAATTTCTTCGTTTGTTTTTGATGTTAATTTTTCTTTCATATATTTATATACTATTTTTATAATTTCTTTTACGCTATAATAATAGCATGGAATCAATATTTAAAGATATGCCAAAGTTTAAGTCTCCAGATGAGGAACTTAGTTATTTACGTAAGCATGTCGCCGAAAGAGAACAAGCCTTGATAGACAAAGGGCATTTTGAAAATGCGATTGAAAATGCAAGTAACGAAGTCATTACAGAATACATGGAAGCTCCAGCAGAAAAGGTAATCCATAAAGATATTTTAATTAAAGAAAAAGAATCAGAAGCGATTGTTTTAAAATTAAAACCAGAAACACATGACGTGGTAATGGAAGAAATTCTAGGTATCCTGCTTACGAAGGGGATACGTAATGCAATGTCTATAGTAGAATCAATGAATAACCCACATATTGATGATGATTTTCATCGTTTACTTGTACAATATTTAAAAACAGGACAAGTTGTCGATGGATTAAAAGAAGGTTCACCTCTTTGGAAAGAATTGAACATGACACTTTTTGAAGTCACATTACCACCATCAAATGATGGCAGTGAAAAGAGAGGTTTCAAAGATTTCATTGGAGCGATGGAGCAGTTTTACGCTGGAATGCAGTCTATTTCTAATGGGTTGAATAATGAAAATGAAAATTATTTTACACTTGAGATTGCTTTGGGTAATCAGAGTGATGAAGTCGTCGTCTATGCTGGAGTACCAAATGAATACTTATCTCTTTTTGAAAAACAAATTTTAGCTTTTTATGATAATGCCAAGATCATAGAAGTGTCTGATGATTATAATATTTTTGCAGACAAGGGTCATTCGGCTGGAGCTTATGCTCATTTTTATGAAAAACCAATCTTGCCGGTAAAGACTTATGAAGAAATAGATCATGATCCAATGAATACTATTTTGAATGTTTTTTCTAAATTAAAAAAGGGAGGGGAGGGTGCAGCTATTCAGCTAATCGTTTGTCCTGCTGGAGATAAATTTACTAAAGAATTCAATATGATTTTGAATGAGGTCAAAGCTGGAAGTTCTATCAAGCATGCCTCTGATAATTTTTATAAATTACATAAAGCTTTTTGGTCAGTCTCAAAAGAATTAATTTTTGGACCAAAGAAAAAAGAAGATGAGACAAAAAAATATAGTGAAGGCTTTCGTGTTGTCGATGAAGGTGGTGCAGAAAAAATCGCCAATAAATTAAAGAGTACTATTATGAAGGCTAATATTCGTATTGTAACTTCGGCTGATAGTGTAGAGCGAGCAGAAGTAATTTTAAAAGAAATAGAATCTTCTTTCAATCAATTTACTTTGCCTGGAAACAATTCTTTTGTTTTTGAAAAATCTCATGGTGGTGATTTAAAAAAACTTTTCCATGATTTTTCCTATCGAGCTTTTACTCCGCATGAAACTTTGCCGATGAATTTAAAAGAACTCGCTTCAGTGTTTCATTTTCCTGTCGGAATTTCTAGTCAACCACAACTCAAGGAGGCTAAAGCGGGTATTGCTCCAGCTCCAATGGAAATGGGTAATGAAGGAATTATTTTGGGTGTGAATAATTATCGAGGCAAAGAGACAGAAATTCGTATGACTCGTGAAGATCGTGTACGTCATATGTATGTCATCGGACAGACAGGTACAGGTAAGACAAATATTTTACTCAACATGATCACTCAAGATATTAAAAATGGTGATGGTTGTTGTTATATCGACCCACACGGCACAGATATTCAGACTATTCTTTCTCGTATTCCGAAAGAGCGTATTGATGATGTTATTTATTTTGATCCTGCCTATACAGCACGTCCGATGGGTCTAAACATGCTCGAATATGATCCAAAATATCCAGAACAAAAGACATTCGTAGTAAATGAACTCATGGGTATTTTTAATAAACTTTTTACTAAAGAATCTATGGGTCCGATGTTTGAACAGTATTTCAAGAACTCTGCTTTTCTTATTATGGATGATCCAGAAACTCCGGGAACATTGCTTGAAATTACTCGTGTTCTTGGTAATAAAGAATACCGCGATTCACTTCTCGCTAAGTGTAAAAATCAAATCATTAAAGAATTCTGGAGAAGTGCAGAAGCTACAACAGGGGATCAATCAATTGCAAACTTTGTACCATACATTTCATCAAAATTTGATAATTTTATTTCAAACGATATTATGCGTCCTGTAGTCTTGCAACAAAAATCTGTATTCAATTTCCGTGAGATTATGGATAACAAGAAAATTCTTCTTGTTAATCTTTCAAAAGGAAGACTGGGAGATATAAATGCGAACCTCATTGGTCTATTACTCGTCGGTAAAATACAAATGGCGGCACTTTCTCGTGTAGATATGTTTGGTCAAAAAATGAATGACTTCTATTTATACATCGATGAGTTTCAAAATGTCACTACAGATTCTATTTCTTCTATTCTTTCTGAGGCTCGTAAATATCGTCTATCCCTAAATATTGCACACCAATATATTTCTCAGCTTGATGAGGGAATTAAAAATGCCGTCTTTGGTAACGTCGGCTCGATGGCTGTGTTTCGTGTGGGATCTGAAGATGCGGCTTTCCTTGAGCCAAAATTTAAGCCGATATTTACAGCGAACGATATTATAAAGATAGATAATTATAATGCCTATGTTTCAATGCTCGTGAAAGGTCAGCCGACCAAGCCTTTTAATTTGTCTACTTTGGCACCAGAAAAAGGTAATCCTGAAATTGTCGACGCTTTGAAAGAGCTTTCATATCTAAAATACGGTCGTGACCGTGAAGAGATTGAAGAGGAAATCATGGCGAGGTATTCGAGTTAGGGTTTTTCTTCTTCCTCCCATTAGCTAAGGGGAGGACTGAGGTGGGGTGCTGAATTTTGCACCCCCTCCCAACCTCCCCCTTGGCGAAGGGGGAGGAGAAAACAACTCTTATTTTGCAAAAACACATTTTTCTGCTAGTATAGGCTTATTAGTATTTTAATTTAAGAAAAAAAATTATGGCAAGACCAAACGATGAAAAATCATTAATCATTATAAAACCAGATGCAGTTCAAAGAAACTTAGTAGGGGAGATAATTTCTCGCTTAGAAAAAAAGGGTCTTAAAATTGCTGGTATGAAAATGATGAGCTTAGAAGATGCAACATTAGAAGAACATTATGCTCATATAAAAGACAAACCATTTTTTCCTGGTATCCGTGACTTTATGAAAGCTTGCCCTGTCGTTGTTTTGGCAATAGAAGGTATTAATGCAGTTTCATCTATTCGTTTGCTTGTCGGTCCTACAAAAGCTTGGGAAGCTACAGCTGGTACAATACGTGGAGATTTTTCTCTTTCAACACAATCAAATATAGTACATGCTTCTGACTCTGTCGAAGCTGGAGAAATAGAAGTCACTCGTTTCTTTGAAAAAGATGAAATATTTTCTTATAAGAAAATTGACTCAGATTTTGTTTACGCTGAACATAAAGAATAATCTTAAAAATCCCCGAAAGGGGATTTTTAAGATTTAAATTCTCCCTCTCCTTAACAAGGAGAGGGTTGGGGTGAGGTGAATTTTATTTTGTCAATTTGTTTTTTATTTTTTTGTGTGTTTTTAGTCAAAAAAACTTGCGAGAAAATTTGTAATTGATATACTTTTAGTAGGGTTATTTCCAATTATTACCTAGAACAATAGTTTATGGGAGCTTCGATCATTACGGACCTTGGTCCATAGTGTCTGGCACCCACGTATTTTTTAAGCTACGGTAATATATTGGAAATAGTCCTAAGAAGTAATCCGCTTTGAGGCGGATTTTTTCTTTCAAAATGATATAATATGATTATGAACCGAAAAGAAATTTTAAAACAAATGGCTATTGTCATTTTTTTTGTTTTTAGCTTAAACCTTATAGCTCATAAGCTATATTGGTATACTTCGATTTGGTATTTTGATATGCCGATGCATTTTTTAGGTGGATTTTTTATCGGACTTTTGGGAATGTATCTACTGCCGTATTTTTCCTCCCCCTTACTAAGGGGGAGGTTAGGAGGGGGTCTTTCTATTTTCCTTTTTGTCCTAACTATAGGTATCGGCTGGGAAATTTTTGAAATTATTTTTAATAATATTATTGCTGGACAATATTTCAATACACTCGATACTATTTCAGATATTTGTTTTGATCTTTCTGGTGGACTATCAGCTTATTTTTTTATTTTAAAAAAAAGTGAAAATAGTATATAATATACTTATGTCAAAAAAATTAAAACTAACATTTTGTACAGGGGTCAATACTGTGACCGGTGCAAATTATTTACTAGAAGATGAAGAAGCCGGTCTTAAAATTTTAGTCGACTGTGGACTTATTCAAGGGGAGAGGACTGCTAACGAAGATAATAACGCACCTTTTTCATATGACCCAAAAACTATCGATGTATTGTTTGTCACTCATGCACACTTAGACCATGTAGGAAGAATTCCACGTCTTATCGAAGCTGGTTTTGAAGGTAGAATAATTTCGACTATTGCTACGAAAGACCTCGCTCGTTTTATGGTGGAAGATGAAGCTCATATCCTTGCTCACAATAAACATATTGATCCTGAGCTAGCAAAAGAATTAATTCAAATCTATAGTGAGAAAAATATAGATAAAATGATGGACTTATGGGAGGGAGTCCCTTATCATCAACCTTTTGATTTGAAAGGATTGAAAATCAATTTTAGAAATTCTGGACATATTCTAGGTTCAGCTTTTATTGAAATAATTTGTAATGGTAAGAAAATCGTTTTTACTGGAGATCTAGGTAATTCTCCATCACCAATACTACAAGACTGTGAAAAATTGACTGATGCTGACTATTTGATTATGGAGTCTGTCTATGGAGACCGTAATCATGAAGACCGAGATACTAGAAAGGTAATGCTTGAGCATATTATTCAAGACAATGTAAAAAAAAGAGGTACATTGGTCATGCCGACTTTTTCATTGGAAAGAACTCAAGAATTACTTTATGAAATTAGTGATTTGATGGTCAAAGGACGTATTCCTAATTTTCCATTTTATTTAGATTCTCCATTAGCTATAAAATTGACCGATG
>CALQZZ010000043.1 GCA_943350065.1 Candidatus Nomurabacteria bacterium | reverse complement strand
TTCTATCCATTGAACTACGAAGGCAATGTGCGAGGTACAGGACTCGAACCTGTGACCTTCCCGGTGTAAACGGGTTGCTCTACCAACTGAGCTAACCTCGCAATGTGTATTAAGTTTTAATATAACCTTTATTTTGCTAATTGGTCTCATACCTACCAAAACAGCATAACCTCGCAAAATTCAAAAAAACAATTTTTTCTGAAGGTTTCTAAAGTATACGCTAAAATGTATATTTTTCAAGTTTTGTGATAATATTTAGATATTATGGAAAATAAAAATTTAATGAAATATGCTGGTGAGGGTATTTTGAATAGTGTTGAAAAACAAATAGTACTTGCTCGTAAGCTAGAAGATGTCTATAAAAACAGGCCTGATCCAAGGAATTTTATAGGAGCAATGTCTGGCACCAAGCGCGAGAATGAATATTCTGCTGAAGAGATAGAAAAAGATATTTCTTATGTTGAAAACACAAAAGCGAGTATAGAAAAAAGTAATAAAGAGAAAGGAATTGATACCTTAGCTATTCTTGAAAGTGGTTTTTCTTTAAGTGAAATGATGCAAGCAATGATTATTGATCGTATTAATAAAGGAATGTTTCCAGGTTTTAAAGCGGTGATGACATCTGAAAGAGATGATTTAAAAGTGGGGATTGATGCTGTTCTTAAAAAGAAAGAGCTTGGATATTTGGGTGCATCTTTTGATTTTACAATTACAGCAAGTAAGACAAATATACAAGACAAATTAGAAAAAAATTGGAACTTTAATATAGAAAGACATATTATTCCTACTGTAAAATATTTTGAAGATCCAGATACTCATGAAAAAAGGTCACTCTTAGTACCTAAGTTTATTATTGGTGGAAGTAAAAAAGATATAGAGTTTTTTACAGATAAATATTTAAACGATAAAGCTGATGAATTGAACGATCATCCTTTTAAACATATGATGATTAAGCAGATTGATATGCAGCTAGATTCAGCTATCAAATTTTTTGAAACCAAAAAAGATGATAGAAGTTTTGATTTCATAAAAAAAGAATACATGGAAATAAAATCTTTTATTGAAAAACTAAAAGAAGATGTGCATTATCAAGAATATGTAAAATCTAAGGATTTTATGGAAGCTAAAAAAGATGGTGTTGCCTTTAAGGCAATAAAAGAGTTTTGTGATGAAAAATAGATGAAAAAAAAGATATCAGTCTTATACTCAGACAAAGACATTTTAGTCATAAATAAACCAGCGGGGATTTCTGTCCACGGTGACGGTAGGAGCGATGTGGAAACTTTAGCTGATTTGATATTGGCGGAATATCCAGATATGAAAGACGTTGGTGAACCTATGGAAATAGATATCGGTGGCGGTGAAAAGAAAATTATTTATCGTCCTGGAATAGTACACAGGCTCGACAAGGACACGAGTGGGGTTTTAATCTTGGCTCGTAATCAAAAAGCTTATGAATATTTAAAAGAGCAATTTCAAAAAAGGGAAGTGAAGAAAACTTACAATACTCTCGTATATGGGAATATGAAAAATGATTTTGGTATCATTGATGCTGGTATTGGCCGCAGCCCTAGTGACCCTAGAAAAAGAATTGCTTCACGTGGCAAGGCTGGTAAAATCCGTGATGCAGTGACTGAATACAAAGTCTTGAAAAGATTCACTATTGCATCAGTACAATACACTTGGCTCGAAGTTCGCCCGAAAACAGGACGCACTCACCAGATCCGCGTGCATATGAAATTCCTAAATCATCCTGTTGTAGCGGACCAATTATATGCTCCAAAGGATGCTACAACACCTTTTGGCATCTCCCGCCTAGCACTCCATGCTTCGTCTGTAGAGTTCAAAAATCTAGCAGGAGAGAGTATTACCGTTTCCGCTCCATTACCGGAAGATTTAGTAAAAATTTTAGAAGCTAAATAAAAATTGCAAAATCTAATGCTTTGTGTTAGATTATATGAACTATGACAGTAACAAATATAAAACTTAGTCCAGTAGATATGGACGCTCGAAAAAAGCTTGATTTTAAAGCCGGGGATACTATTCGCGTGTGGTCAAAGATTCCAGACGAAAAAGCTACAAAAAAGGGAGATGCACAAAAATTCCGCTCTCAGGCTTTTGAAGGAATTGTATTAGCTCGTAAACACGGCACAGAAATCGGAGGTACTTTTACAGTTCGTAAAGTAGCTAGTAGTGTCGGAGTAGAAAGAATTTTCCCAATTTTTTCTCCAATGATCGACAAAGTAGAAATCATCAAGAAAGCAAATGCAGGACGCAGTAAGCTCTACTACGTACGTACAAAAGCGGTCAAAGATGTTCGCCGAAAACTCCGTTCAGTAGCAATGTCCGCAGAACACGAAATGGAACCAGAAGTAAAAGAAGAAAAATAATTTTAAATATAAAAAGAAAACCCACTCAATAAAAATTTGGTGGGTTTTCTTTTTAGTTAAATATGCTAGTATCAAATATGTAAGATATTTGCACGAGTGGCGGAACTGGTATACGCGTACGATTGAGGTTCGTATGGAGCAATCCTTGGAGGTTCAAGTCCTCTCTCGTGCACAACAAATATATGATTTTTCTTTATATTGTAATTTTAATTCTGTTTCTTTTTATTTTATTTCTTTTTACTTCTTTTCTGACTCCACTTTTTTCAAAAGTTCCTTTTGTGCCAGTGAGGGGGAGAATCGTAGATGAAATAATTGCAGCATTAGAACTGAAAGACGATAGTGTTCTTTACGATCTTGGTTGTGGAGACGGCAGAGTACTTTTTGCTGGAGTGAAAGATTTTCCAAATAGGAGCGCGCTCGGTATCGAGCGCGCTCCATTCCCATACCTTTGTGCAAAAATTCGAAAGGTCTTTTCTAAGACAAAAAATGTTTCCATTATTTACGGTGATTTTTTTAAATTAGATTTTTCTCCGGCGACCCATATTTTTATTTATCTTTTTCCTAGTATTCTCGATGAGCTTTTACCAAAATTTGAAAAAGAATTAAAACAGGGGACTAGATTAGTATCTTGCGATTTTCAATTTTCAAAAAGAAAACCAGATGAAGTAATAAAAACAAAATCAAAAGACTGGCAAACAAATCACACTATCTATGTTTACCACTTTTAATTTTTTTTAAAAAACTTTAACTTTTTCTAAAAATCTGTTATAACTATATAGCTAACCTAAATAGGGAATAGTCACATGGAGGCATTGGTGTAGCGGTAACACTACAGCTTGTGGAGCTGTCATCGAGGGTTCGACCCCCTCATGCCTCCCATTAATTTCAAAAATCCCCTTATTTTGCTATAATAAGGCGTATATTATGTTTGGAAAATTTTTAAAATTTCGGTTTTTAACCCATAGCTTAATTGTAGTTTTAATTATGGCTACAGTGCTTTTATGTTTTATTAAAAACATAAAAGCCAGCAATTCATTTGGTTTTATTGCTCAATGGGGAACTTTTGGTGTTCATGATAATGAATTTTATTTGCCTTGGTTAATGACAACAGATTCTTTGAACAATATTTATGTTTTAAATACAGGTTCTGGTTCTTTTGATATTAAAAAATTTAATTCTGATAGAAATTTTTTATTTAAATTTGGAAGTAGTGGTTCTGGAAATGGAGAATTTGCTGGGAGTGCTAGTGTTGGTAATTATTTAGCCACAGATTCCTCTGATAACGTTTATGTTGTAGATACTGGAAATAATCGTGTTCAAAAATTTAATTCCAGTGGAATTTATCAAAGCCAATTTGGTTCTTTGGGTATTGGTGACGGTCAGTTTAAAGTTCCAACTGGAATGGCTATTGATAATTCAGATAATATTTATGTTACAGACATAACTAATGGTCACCCTACTGGAGTGAATCATTATCGTATTGAAGAATTTGATTCTTCAGGTACTTTTACTAAGACTTTTGGTTGGGGTGTATTGGACGGAACGTCAGCTTTTCAAATTTGTTACTCTGGCTGTCAGACAGGAATATCTGGTTCCGGTGACGGTCAATTTGATAGTTTTTTTGGTATTACAACAGACTCACTTGGTAATCTGTATATTCTTGATCAAAATGGTTCCCGTGTTCAAAAATTTAATTCACTCGGTAATTTTGTTTTAAAATTTGGGGGTATTGGTTCCGGTGATGGAGAATTTGAAGGTGCTACAGGCCTAGCAACAGATTCATCTAATAATGTTTATGTTGTAGATAATGGAAATAATCGTGTAGAAAAATTTGATTCAAATGGAATTTATCAAAGCCAATTTGGTTCTTTTGGTAGTGGTTTCGGTCAGTTCATGTTTCCATTAAGTATTACAACAGATTCATTGGATAACATTTATGTTACAGATAATAATGTTTTAATTCAAAAATTTGGCACAATAATTACTCCTGAAATTACAACTATTTTTCCGGATATAAAATTTTCTGGTGCTACTGGCACTACAGTTGATATCAATGGTGCTGATTTTAATTCAGACGCTGAGGTATATTTTGATGGTTCTTTGCGTACTACTCATTATATTACTTCTACTCATATCACTGCCGACTTTACTGATGCTGATTTTGTAACTATCGGTACTCATAATATTACTGTAAAAAATCCTACAGCTGGAACAGAATCAAACGTTTCTCAATTTAACGTAGTTAACAGTATTACTTCATCTTCTGCTGGTACATTTGGAGTCTTGGGTAATAACAATACAGTCGGTCTTATTGATGCTAATTATGATTTTTCATATACCAGCAATAACACTGGAACGCTTAGTAGTATTACTATTACTTTTCCATCTGGATATGTAATTACAGACAGTCCAGATTTAACCGCATCAGTATTTTCATATCCATGTGGCCCTAATGCTGTTAACCTTTGTTTTAATAATTCTGAAATTAGTGTTACTGGCGCAGTGGGTAATAGTAGTGATAATACAATTACAATATCATTTAATCCAATTATAATTACTGATACATTTAACCTCTCATTTACTGTTACTTCTGGTATTCAAAATCCAAATATATCTAACATTATTCCTGGTTCAGCTTTTTCTTTTTTAGATAATATGTCGATTACTCCAATAAGCTCTTTGACTGATGTTTCAATAATTGCAACA